>JASLXN010000016.1 GCA_030740315.1 Dehalococcoidia bacterium
TAGAGACGTGCCTCTATGCTGATGTGGATGTCCTCGCGCTCCATGGAGAAGAGGTACTCCCCCCGTTCAATCTCCCCCCGGATGGAGGCCAGGGCGGTGGTGATAAGCTCAGCCTCCCGGACGGTGATGATGCCCTGACGGGCCAGCATGCGGGCGTGGGCCACGCTGCCGGCGATGTCCTCCCGGTAGAGCCTCCGGTCAAAGCCGAGGGAGGCCACGAAGTGTTTGATGCTACTCTCCTCGCTCAAAGACCCCCTATCCATACCAGCGCCCGGGCGGCTATCTGTCATCCTCCTCCCGGAGCTGGGACTGGGCCTGTACTTTCAATGGCAGGCCCCACAGGTGAATGAAGCCCGAGGCCGCCGATTGGTCGAACTCATCGCCCTTATCATAGGTGGCCAGCCCGTGATTGTATAGCGAATGGGGCGCGCGGCGGCCCACCACGGTGGCGGCACCCTTGAGGAGCTTCACCCTCACCTTGCCGGAGACGAAGCGCTGGGTGCTCTCCACATAGGCATCCAGGTCATGGCGCATGGCGGAGAACCACAGCCCATCGTAGATAAGTGCGGCGTACTCCTGGGCCACCCCCTCCTTGAAACGGAGCTGCTGGCGGGAGAGGGTCAGGCTCTCCAGGGCGGCATGGGCCTGGAGGAGCACCGTGGCCGCCGGAGCCTCGTAGACCTCGCGGGACTTGATGCCCACCAGGCGGTCCTCTATATGGTCAATGCGGCCCACCCCGTGCTCCCCGGCCAGGGTGTTCAGCTCTGTTAGAAGTGCGGAAGCGCCCCTCTCCCGGCCGTCAAGCAGCGCCGGCACCCCCTGCTCAAAGCCGATTTCCACATATACGGGCTGTTCGGGGGCCGCAGTGACGGAGCGGGTCCAGGAATAGGCGTCCTCCGGGGGCTCGGCCCAGGGGTCCTCCAGGACGCCGCACTCGATGCTGCGCCCCCACAGGTTCTCGTCCGTGGAGTAGGGGCTGGACACGGTGACGGGGACCGGGATATCCCGCTCCCGGGCGTAGTGGATGGTCTCCTCGCGGGTCATACCCCACTCCCGGGCGGGGGCCACCACCTTAAGTTGGGGGGCCAGGGCGGCTAGGCTTACCTCAAAGCGGACCTGGTCGTTGCCCTTGCCGGTGCAGCCGTGGGCCACGGCGGTAGCCGCCTCTTCCATGGCCACCTCCGCCAGCAGGCTGGCTATCAGCGGCCGGCCCAGGGCGGTGGCCAGGGGGTACTGCCCCTGGTAGACGGCCCCGGCCTTGAGGGCGGGGAAGACATACGAGCGCGCGAATAGCTCGCCGGCATCCACTACCTCGGCCTTGACCGCGCCCACCTCCAGGGCCTTCTCCCGCACCCCGGCCACATCCTTGCCGCCCAGGTCAATGGTGAGGGTGACAACATCGTAGCCGTACTTCTCTTTGAGCCAGCGGATGGCGACGGATGTATCCAGCCCGCCGCTGTATGCCAGGACCACTCTTTCAGCCAACTATCTCCCCCTCTCCGCCAGCACGGCCTTCAGCACGGCCAGGGCCCGGTCCACCACCGCCTCGGTGGCGATAAGGGGCGGCATGAAGCGGATGAGGTTGGGCCGGATTCGGTTGAGCAGCAGGCCCCTCTGCATACACGCCACCTGCACCTCCTCGGCGATGTCCTCGTTAAACTCCAGGGCCAGCAGCAGCCCCCAACCCCGTGCCCCTGCCACCACCGGCAGGGGGTCTCGGAGGTCGTTGAGGCGATCCAGGAAGTAGTCCCCCACGCGGCAGGCCTGTCCGGGAATATCGTTCTCCAGCATGTGGCTAACTGTGGCGTAGGCGGCGGCGCAGGCCAGGGGGTTGCCGCCGAAGGTGTGGGCGTGGTCGCCGGGGGAGAGCACAGCGCAGCTCTCTTTGGCCAGTAAGGCGCCGATGACCACCCCGCTGGCCATTCCTTTGGCCAGGGTTATCACATCCGGCTCAATGCCCAACTGCTGGTATCCCCACAGGGTGCCGGTGCGGCCCAGCCCCGTCTGCACCTCATCCAGGATGAGCAGCAGGCCCTGCTCATCGCACCACCGGCGCACTGCGGGGAAGTAATCGAGGTCGGGCACATTGACGCCGCCCTCCCCCTGGAGGGGTTCCAGCATCACGGCACAGGTGTTATCCGTGGTGGCCTTTTTGAGGGCGGCGATATCGTTGTAGGGCACATGGGTAAAGCCCTCGGGAAGGGGGGTGAAAGGGACCTGGTACTTAGGCTGGCCGGTGGCGGCCACCATGGCCAGGGTGCGGCCGTGAAAGGAGCTGAGGGCAGTGATGACCTCGTAGGCCCCGTTGCGGTGCAGCTTGCCGTATTTGCGGGCCACCTTTACCGCCCCCTCGTTGGCCTCGGCTCCGCTGTTGCTGAAGAAGGCCTTGTCCAGGCAGCTATTCTCCACCAGCAGGCGGGCCAGTTGCACCTGGGGGATGGTGTAGAACTGGTTGGAGACATGGATAAGGGTGGCCGCCTGCTCCCGCAGGGCGTTGACGGTGACCGGGGGGCAGTGCCCCAGTGAGTTGACGGCCCAGCCGCCCACGAAGTCCAGGTACTCGCGGCCTTGGTCGTCCCACACCAGACACCCCTCACCCCGCACCAGGGTCAGGGGCAGCCGTGACCCGGCCATGGGCATCATGTATTGTTGGCATAGCCTCTGCCAGTCGGTCTCAGTCACCCTCACCCCCTGGCCCCCTCTCCCTCAAGGGAGAGGGGGAAGAAGAATTATATTCTGGGGGACACCCCCAGGCCTCCGGCAGGAGGCTGTGCCCCCTATACTCCCGGGAGGGCCTCGATAGGGTCTTGCACATAGGGCCCCTTCTCCCCATCTCGGTGCCTGCCCTGTCCGTGTCCACCGCTAATAGGATAGGTAACGGGCGACAGGAAATCAAGGTGCTGGGGGTATCAATTGGTAACGGGCTCTGCATATTCGGGGCTGCCCTATCCAGCCAGGAGACAGGGCTGAATTGAGGGTATTCCTCCAGGGTTTCTGGGGGGCTGCCCCCTTAACCGTGCCGTCAGCACAGGTTATGCTGGCCTCAACTGAATAACGGGAAGCCCCCAGGCGGAGAAGCTGGGGCTTGCCAAGCGTGGCTACCTGTTGAAGCGTTCTGATAACCCCACCGGAACGCCGGGTAGGTTAGCCGCTCTGGGACGCCGTTGGTGTCACGGGGTTAGCCGTTTTCGCCGGCTACCGTGGTGCCCGCCATGTCCCCATCCACCTCACGTAGCAGGGCATGGGGCCGGCGGCCATCTATGATGCGGCAGGTGGCCCCGGAGCGCAGGCAGGCCTCTATCTTGGGTAGCATCCCACCGGATGCCACCCCGGACTCCACCAGGCGGCGGGCCTCCGCGGCCGTAAGCTCCGGTATGACCTCACCACCCCGGTCCACGATGCCGGGGACATCGGTGAGGAAGATGAGCCGCTGGGCCTTCATAGCCCGTGCAATCTCCCCGGCGGCGGTATCGGCATTGATGTTGAGGGGTGTGCCCCGAACACAGTCAACGCCTATGGGGGCTATGACCGGGATGTAGCCCTGGCGCAGGGCGAGCCACAGCATACCGTCGTCCACCCTGGTAATCTCACCCACCTGTCCCAACTCCGGGCGGCGCACCTCCGCCTCCAGCAGGCAGGTATCTATTCCGGACAGGCCCACCGCCCGCCCCCCCCTGGCTATAAGCTGGGCCACCAGCCCCTTGTTGACGGTTCCGGCCAGCACGGCCAGCACCACCTCCAAAACAGCTTCATCAGTGACCCGCAGGCCATCCACGAAGGAGGACTGCACGCCCAGCCGGTCCAGCCAGCGGTTAATCTCCTTGCCGCCTCCGTGGACCACCACGGGGGACTCCTCCCGCCGCTGGAGGGCAGCCAGATCCTCCAGGGTGGTGTCACCCTCCCCCAGCGTGCTGCCTCCGATTTTAACTACGATTGGCATCTAAGTAGTATATGCACTGTTGATAGTAACATAGTCAGGTGTCAGGTCGCAGCCCCAGGCGGTGGCGGACTCCGCACCCATGTTGAGGGCCACGCGGAAGACCACCTCCTTCGCCCCCAGCAGTGTGCCGGCTTCCGCCTTGTCAAAGGGGTGGGGGGTGCCGCCCCGCATCAGGCACATCTCCTGTTGCGTCCGGCTTTGGGCGGCGCTCAGGAAGATATCCAGCTTGCTTGGATTTAGGCGTGTCCTGCTGCGGCCCAGGGCGGTGGCCACCCGGCCCCAGTTGGGGTCCTGGCCGTAGACTGCGGCCTTGACCAGGTTGGAGCTGGCGATGGTATGGGCGGCGCGGCGGGCCTCCGTCGGGGAGAGAGCGCCCTCCACCCTCACCTCGATGAGGCGGGTGGCCCCCTCCCCGTCCCGGACGATGCTCACCGCCAGGTGCCGGCACACCGCCTCCAGGGCCTGGACGAAGGTCTCCCCCGCCTCCCCCCCAAGGGATGCGTTACCCGCCAGCCCGTTGGCCATAACCAGCACGGTATCGTTGGGGCTGGTATCGCCGTCCACGGTAATCATGTTGAAGGTGGTAGCTACAGCCCGGCGCAGGGCCTGCTCCAGGAACCCGGCGTCCACGGCGGCATCGGTGGTGATGAAGGCCAACATGGTGGCCATATCCGGGTGAATCATGCCGGACCCCTTGGCGGCCCCGGCCACGGTGAAGGGTACACGCCCGATTTCGCTCTGCAGGGCTATCTCCTTGGGGACGGTATCCGTGGTCATGATGGCGCGGGCGAAGTCGTGCCCCCCCTCCGGTAAGACCGAGACCCTTTCCAGGCCCCGTCGCACCTTGTCCATGTCCAGTCGCACGCCGACCACCCCGGTACTAGCCACGGCCACCTCCCCGGCAGCCACACCCAGCTTGGCAGCGGTAAGCCGGGTGGTGAGGATGGCGTCCTGCATGCCCTCCGGACCGGTGCAAGCGTTGGCCTGACCGGCATTGGCTACCACGGCCCGTAGCAGGCCCCGGCGGACTCGGCGGCGGGTGAGGAGGAGGGGTGCGGCCTTGATGCGGAGCGTGGTGAAGACCCCAGCTGTGGTGCAGGGGACATCGGAGTATAGCAGGGCCAGGTCAGGCCCGGTGCCGGAGGAGCGCAGGCCGCAGGCGGCGGCCCCGGCATGAAAGCCCCGTGGCGAGGTCACACTTCCGTTGGAAACAGATTCAAAAGAAGCCACTCCGCCACTATACAGTCCCGTTGGGGGGCAGTCAACAGAGTGAATGCCCTACAGCAGCGGCGGAAGGGTCATCTTTGGCCATAACAGCCCTTGTGGAGCTCGGCAGAAATGGGCGATAATCCAGACGGGAAATTCGTTAAGGCTACAAAACGGGAGGAGCCTGATGGAGTTCGGTGGACTCATCAGCGGAAGGTACAGCGTCAGGTCGTACAGGCCAGACCCCGTAGAGGACGAAAAGCTGCAGCAGGTGCTTGAGGCTGCACGTTTAGCGCCGACTGCGGCGAACAGGCAGCCGTTCCAAATCATCGTGGCCCACACAGAGGGTAGACAGGTCGAGCTTCAGCGCATCTACGATAGAAACTGGTTTGTGGCACCTCCCCTGCTGGTCTGCGCCTGCGGGATTCCGGCTCAGGCATGGACGCACCGGGACGGCAAGAGCTATATGGATGTGGATGTGGCAATAGCGATGGACCATCTAATCCTGGCGGCTGCGTACCTGGGGCTGGGAACATGCTGGGTAGGTGCTTTCGACCGGGCCGCAGCGCGAGAGGTGCTCCGCCTACCCGACGACGTGGAGCCTATCGTATTCACGCCCCTGGGCTATCCGGATGACCAGCCCAGAGAGAAGAAACGCAGACCGCTGAATGAGCTGCTGAGGTACGAGCGCTGGTGAAACCAGTTCTGCCCTTGTCCAGACCTGCCTCCATTCGCGGGCGATTACATCCGCTTGACAATGCCATTGCTGCGGCCTAAAATCGGCACAATACGCTGAACGGGTAGTACGTACATTCTAACTAAGCCACATCGAAGGGGCGAGGTATGAGAAGACTATGAAGAGCGTTTTAGAAGGGATCCGTGTTTTAGAGTGGGCAGCGTACCATGTTGGGCCTCATGCCGCCTCCATTTTGGGGGATTTGGGGGCCGATGTAATCAAAATTGAGGAAAAGGAACGAGGTGACCCTTTTCGAGGATACAAGCGGATTATGGGTATACCCGCCGTCAGCCCCGAGGGGGTAAACCTTCTGTTCGAAAACCACAATCGGAGCAAAAGGGCCATTAGCATAGACCTGAAAAAGACCCGCGGCAGAGAGGTTGTCTATCGCCTGGTAGGCAATGCGGATGTCTTTCTAACCAACTTTCGTGTAGAGCCCGCTAACCGGTTGGGCATGGACTATGAGACGCTGAAGCAACATAACAAAGAGCTTATCTATGCCGGAGCATCAGGTTTCGGGCCCCAAGGGCCGGACTGTTTTTCCCCTGCGTTTGACATGGTGGGCCAGGCAAGGGCCGGCATCATGTTAGCCCAGAAGTCGTCTGAGGAGGAGCCGTTCAGCATTACAGGTCTTGGCGACCAGATGGGCGCCATAACTACCGCTTTTGGGGTCCTAGCCGCCCTCATTGGACGGGAACGCCTGGGTATAGGCCAACAGGTCAACAGCTCGCTTCTGGGATCCATGATGTGGCTCCAGGCAACAAATGTCGCATTTTCTCTCTCCACCGGCCAGGAGCTTACCCGCCGTGAAAGAAAAAAGGCTGTTAGCGCTCTGCTGAATGTCTACCAGGCTTCGGATGAGAAGTGGATTTGCCTGGGCATGGGACCTCTGGCCGACCGCTACTGGCCCTCGTTGTGCCGTGCTCTCGACATGCAGGAACTGGAAAATGACCCGCGATTTGATTGCCTGGAAAACAAAGAGAAAAACAGCGAGGAGCTTGTTGCCATCCTGGACAATGTGTTTGCGCAGCGGCCCCGTGAGGAATGGCTCAGAGTCCTGAAGCACTGGGACCTGGTAGCCTCTCCGGTGAACACCATTTCGGACCTGCCTGACGACACTCAAGTGCAGGAAAATGATTACATCATTGACTATGACCATCCTGTCCTGGGTAAGGTGAAGGAGCTGGGCTTCCCAGTCCGGTTGACCGAGACGCCCGCCCGGGTGAGTTCCTGCGCCCCCGCGCACGGTCAGCATACGGAGGAAGTCCTGCTGGACATCGCCGGTTATAGCTGGAATGAGATAGGGGAGCTCAAAGACGAGGGTGTCATATAGAGGGTATCAGGGCTTCTTTATAGAGTCTCAGTCTACCGGGCACACGAAACCGTCCCGGACCGCCACCTGACCGGTCTGGGCCAGGGCCTCAACCGCCCCCTCAGCGAGTGTCTGGGCGCTCTTGACATCGAGGGAGGGGTCCTTAACCGTTATTCGGGACACGATGTCATCCACACTGCAGACATTCTCGTCAACCATTATCGTCACCAAATCATGCAGGCAGCGCTCGGTGAAGTTGGCACACATGCTGTCCAGAAGGAATTTCAGCGATGTCATATGATACCCCCCCCCCTCAGCTCTGCAGGTGCCGGCCGAAGAAGGCGAACACCTTCTGCCAGCCGTCCATGGCCTGCTGCGGCCGGTAGTTCAAACGGTCATAGTAGAAGAAGCCGTGGCCGGCCCCGTCGTACCTGTGGAACTCGTAAGTCTTGCCGTGCCTTTTCAGCTCCTGCTCGTGCTGGTCCACCTGTTCCGGTGACGGGCTCTGGTCCTCGTTGCCAAACAGGCCCAACAGCGAACAGGTCAGGTCTTTGGTGTAGTTAATGGGTGGCACCGGTTGCGCCGGCGTCAGCTCCTCCTGGGACATTACCACCTTGCCTCCCCAGCAGTCCACCGCGGCATCGAACCCTTTAACCCGACAGGCCACCAGAAAGGCCTGGCGACCCCCTGAGCATGTGCCGATGAGGCCGACCTTTCCATTGCAATAGGGCAGCGACCGCAGGTGGCGCATGGCGGCCTCACAGTCGCCTACCACACCGTCATCGGGCACCCCCTCAGCACGCGCCCGTGCCGCCACCTCCTCGGGGCCCCCGTGGCCGAAGCGGTAATACAGGTTCGGACTCATGGCTATGTAGCCATGCTGAGCGAAGCGGCGTGCCATCTCCCGGTAAAGCTCGTCCCATCCGGGCAGATGGTGGACCAGCACAATTGCAGGGAAAGGGCCTGGCCCCAGCGGGCGTGCCATGTAGGCATTGATAAGTTCGCCGTTGTGTCCCACCATCGTGGTGGTCTCGGCCAGCATTCCCTCGTAAGCATCTGTCCTGAACTGGTTCCACATGCCCCCTCCTTTCTCAGGTCCGGAAATCCGCTCTCTACGGTTTGGCCATTATAGCACGGCCCTGCTGAGGCAGGGCGTTCGGCTTGGTGACGGGGTTCGGCTTGGTGACGGGGTCAGGGGAAGGTGGGTAGTTCCATGTTGGCTATCAGGGAAGTGAACGGCAGATGGAGGTCCTGCGTACGGGCATACTCCAGGGCGGTCTCGATATCTTTGTAGAGCAGGTCCAGAACGCCTGTCTCCCTGGGGGCCATCAGATCCATGTACGCCCTCCAGTTCTGGACTACCCAGCTATTGCCGGTGCTTACCTTGATGGTATCCAGAAGTTTGTCCGGCCCCAGCCCCGCTTTCCTGGCCAGGTCTATGGCCTCCCCGGCAACCAGGGTATGTGCCCACAGCATCAGGTTGTTAGCCAGCTTGGCCGCCTGGCCGGTGCCGCTTTGACCCAGGTAGAAAACATTATGACCCATAGCCTCCATGATGGGGCGACATTTCCGGTAAGCCTGCTCCTCTCCGCCGACAAAGAAGGTCAAAGTGCCCGCCTCCGCCCCCCAGGGCCCACCGCTGACGGGGGCATCCAGGACGGTGACACCTTTGCCCTTTCCTTCCCGCTCAACCTCCTCACAGAAACTGGGGAGCAGAGTACTGGATAGCACCAGGATTTGGTCGGCCCTAATACCCTCCCACAGTCCCTGCTCTCCGAGCAGCACCTCCCCGGTCTGGGGGACATCTCTCACCATAGAGAAGACTATATCGGATGCCTCAGCCACCTCCCTGATGGTCTTGACTTCGCTGGCCCCCAAGGACTTCATCTCTTTTACCGGTTGACGGCGGGTATGGCCGCACACTGTGACCTTGTATCCATGCTTCACAAGCTGTTTCGCCATGGGAAGGCCGATATTGCCCAGGCCTATCCACCCTATTTTTTTCTTCTCCATGTTCCCCCGTTCAGATTATGACTCTCTCCTCTTTGAGACGGCCGATATCCGTCCAGGTATAGCCCAACTCCAAAAGAACCTCTTCGGTGTGCTGACCCAGCTCCGGGGCGGCGGCCCTGGCCTCGAAGGGGGCGTCATCAAACTGCATGGGGCTGACCACTACTTTGATAGGGCCGTGAAGGGGGTGTCCACATCTATCAGGTACTGGTTGGCCACTACCTGGGGGTCGGGGGCGACCTCTGAGGCACCTTGGATAGGTGCCCACAGGGCGCCGTGCGCGTCCAGGAGTCTGCCCCACTGCTGGGCGGTCTTTGGTGGCGAAGACCTCGTCCAACACCCTGGCCACCGTTGCCGGTACGGATTCTGAGCCCTGCACCACCACTGCCCTGCCCAGCACGCCCCCATCTTTCCACAACACCACCTTTGTCCTGGCCGAACCCACATCTAAACCGGCGGCAAGCACCCTATCCTCTCCGTTGGTAGCGCTCTAATTATGGCGTCCTATGATAGCCATATCTTGAACATAGAGTGTAAAAGAAAGCATTCCTCCCCCGTTGGGGCGAGTGTAAGCTCCCGTCACTCCGCCTGTCAAGCCTGCTGCACCCATAGTGGGCACAGGACACCATCGTCTCGGCTACTTCAGATATGTTGTCTCGAGTATGAAACCCAGGACGCTCTCGGTGTCCATGTAGCTGTAGCCCCGCGATTCCATGGCCCCTCCCATGAGGACGCCTATCCCATGTCCGGCGAACTCCGCCACACTTTTGTCGTGGTCATCCACGGCAAACTTAATATGATGCAGGCCCTCGCCCTTCTGCTCCAGGAACTCCCGGTATATGCTGGGGCCTTCCAGAGGCTCAATCAGCTCCCAGGCGATGTCCCCCACCCTGGCCAGGGCAATCTTCATGCTGTAAGCCTCTGGCTTTCCCCGCAGCGTGCCGCTCAGGGTGGGGGGCCCCACGGTGAAGACCTTCCAGGGGCCTATGCCGACAACACGCTGATAGTTCTCCGTAGTCTGCTCAACATCTTTGACAACCACGCAGACCTGGAGCACCTCCTTCACGGCCACCGGGGGTTTCTGTGCCATGCTCACCTCCAAAGAGATATTTTACTGCTGCCCAGGGCCTGGTAGCATCCCTCCCAGACCTTGCGGTGCCCCGTTTGACCCTGTTCACCGCCATTATAAAATAGTTGGGGGCCGGTCGACAGCGTGAAGGTGTTATGGCAGCGATTGGTCCTTTCCACCCACCCGCCCACGGATTTGTATTTGGGGGGGGGGGGGGGGGGCCACCCCCCCCTAGGCCCCCCTGCAGGTCCGGGACGATGCCATTGCGCCCATCGGACTCCAATAGGAAATGTGCTATCGGAGGGGCACCACCCCTACATGCTCCAGACCCCCAGGGGGTTCGGGGGCTTCGCCCCCGAAGGAATGTACCGGGCGGGTGAGCGGGAAAGTGATGACCGTTGTGCAAGGGCGGATGATTGCGCCTGCTGCCGCCTGGTAGCCTCACCACCAACCCCCAGGGGCGGGGCAAGCGCCGCCTCTACCTAAAACCCTGTGTCGAGGTAATACCGCGGTTGAGAGCAGCTTCGAAGCAGGCCACTCAGCCAATATACTGCCGTATTTGGGGGGCAGTCAACGGGGGGAGGCGATTATAGGAGCAGGATGGCTCAAATGGTCCTTCGTCGGGCCTTTCTACTGGTGGGTAAGAAGGGTACGTATGTCCTCAACCAGATGGCCGGGGTCAAATCCCTCGGAGGGAACATAGGCGGCCTGGGTTACCCCCTGCTGGTCTATCAGATAGGCCACGACGGTGTGTTCCACGATATACCCCGTGTGACCGGTATGGCCCTCTTGCATATCCATGCCTTCCTGGCCTTCCTGGCCTTCCTGGGGCATAGCAGTGCCCTCAGTTGCCGGAGCAGGCATATCCGTCACCTTCCTCACCACTATGTTATAGCTCGCCCACACCGGCTCCAGTTCAGCTCGGGGGCCCGTGAGAAAGATAAGGCCCTGGGGCGTTGGGAACGCCTCCACATATACCGCCGCCGTCTCTGGCGTGTCCCTCTCTGGGTCCAGACTCGCCGCCATAAAGTGCACCTGCCCGACTTCTTGAGGAGTAAGCTGGTCTGCTGCCCGTTTCAGATGGAGGCTAATGAGGGGACAGGCGGTGGTGCAGTTGGAGTAAAGAAAGGTGAGGACCACCAGGTCACCACGGAAATCGCCCAACTGCACGCTTTCCCCCTGCTGGTTGGTGAGGGCGAAGCCGGCAGCGGGCGTGGGCGTTATCTGCCACCCGTGAAGGGTAGGTCCCCCCTGGCAACCGGCTGCCAGCGCACTCATGCCAATTAGCACAGCCATTACCATAAATGGCAATCTCATCCCTCTCCTTAGTGACACAATGGCAGGGTTAGCAAGTTGTCCTCCAATAGTAGCAGGCGGATATTGTGGCGCAGGTCGTCAGGTGTGAATTCTCCAGCAGGCATATAGGCCCGGAGTCTCCCCTTGGGGTCTATCAGCGCCAGCCGTGTGCCCTCTCCTGTGGCCCCGACTCCTGCCCTCGGTATGTCATAGCTGTTCCACACTGACTCCACATCTTCCTGGGATCCGGTAAGGAAATAGAAGTTATTGGGCATCGCCCACTGGTGATAGAATTCGGCGGCCTTCTCAACGGTATCCGTTTCCGCGGTCGTGGTAACAGCCAAAAAAGCCACTCGTCCCGCCTCTTGTAAGTTGCTCATCTGGCCTGATGTCTCATGTAATCTCTTGGCGATGGACTGGCAGTCGGCAGAGCAAGTTGTACTCATAAAGGTGAGGACCACTACTTTCCCCTGGAGTTCCCCCAAACTCAACCGCTGCCCAGACTGGGCGGTAAGCTGGAAATCGGCCGCCACAGTAAGCTTTGTTCCCTGCACTCCCCGGAGTGTGGGAACCCCAGCGATGGTATTCAGCAGACTGCAGCCCGACAGTACCAGGAAGACCAGGAGAAGCAAAACAGCAAAGCTAAGGCGTGTTCTGCTCAAATGTCTATTCCATCCTGCAGTTTGTTCGAGGTGCAAGGGCCCACTTTATCGCTGTAATCTAAATTGTACCACTATGGTACCCTTGCTGCCATTTCAGGCCGCCCTACCGCCTGAATACACCTTCACTCTCACCGTAAGAGAGAGAAAGAGCCGGTAATATAGCAGGATCGGCCTTTAAGCCCCGTGGCAAGGTTATGCCACCGTTGGGAATATCTCTTTAAAGAAACCATTCCGCCACTTTACCGCTGTATTGGGGAGCAGGCAACAGAATCAAGGTCTTATGGCAGCGTTTGTGCCCCCTACTCCTTGGGGTTGAACAGGACAGAGGGGTTTACCTCATCGGAGTAGGCGAAGCCCTGTGCGTGACTGTTCCTCCCATACCGGGCCTGTAGCTCCTCCAGGGGGCCGTAGTCCAGGGCGCGCACCGGGCAGCTCCCCACGCATACCGGGTCCTTGCCCTGGCCCAGCCGCTCCTGGCAGAAATCGCACATATCCATCTTGGGGTTGTCCCCAACGCCGAACTGGGGGGCATCGTAGGGGCAGGCCTTCAGGCACATGTCGCACTTGTCACCGCCCAGGCACTTCTCCTTGTCCACCATCATGATGCCGTCCTGGGGACGCTTGGTGATGGCCCCCACCGGACAGGCCCCGGCGCATGAGGGCTGGGCGCAGTGGTAGCATGAAGTTGTCAGAAAGGACACGGATACATCAGGGAAGCCGCCCGTCTCCTGGGTATAGACCTGGCGGCGGGAGGCAGGGCCGGCCGATATATCGTGCCAGTCCTTGCAGGCCACGGCGCAGGTGAAGCAACCGGTGCAGCGGGTCTGGTCAAAGTAAAATCCCATGTTCATAGCCGCTCCCCCCTCAGACCTTCTCTACCTGGACCAGGCCGGTGTTGTAGGGGAATGAGCCGCCCGGCGAGTAGGCGTCCTTGGTGAGCACATTGGCGCAGCCGCCGCGGTCCACACCCTCCTTATCGGGGTCGTACCAGGCCCCGTGAGGCACATCCACCACCCCGGGCACAATCCGCTCCGTCACCCGGACCGGCAGCTCCATCACACCGCGGTCATTGAACACACGAACCATATCACCCTCGGCTATGCCGCGGGCCTGGGCATCCACCGAGTTCAGCATCACCACCTGGCGCTGGGTCTCCCGAATCCAGGGGAGGTTCTCAAACTGGCTGAGTGCCCGGCGGCGGAAGTGGGTGGTTATGAGCATGAGGGGGTAGTTCTGTGCTAGGGGGTCGTTTGGGGTCTCCCAGCCCTCAAAGTACTGGGGCAGGGGAGGGATATCCGGCTGGGCCAACTCGGCCCAGTGCTGGGAGTAGATTTCTATCTTCCCGGATGGTGTCTTGAAGGCGATATTATCAGGGTCCTCAATCTGCTGCTGGAAGGCCACATAAGGCTCGTCGAGCGGGAGCCTGTAGATGACCTCTTTGCGGAATTGCTCAAAATCGGGCACCTCGCTTCTGGAGACGGCCTCCCTCAGGTACTCCTCCTCGTTCTGGTCGCCGTAGCTGGTGATGCCCAGCTTTTCGGCCAGGCCCCGGCCAATATCAAGGTGGGAGCGGGTCTCTCCACAAGGCTCAATGCATTTATTGACGAACCCGTAGTAGGCACCCCCCACCCCCTGGTCTATGTCATTGCGCTCCAAGAAGGTGGTGGTGGGTAGGATGATATCGGCGAACTTGGCAGTGGGAGTCATGAACTGCTCCATAACCACTAGGAAGTCCAGGGCCTTGAGAGCTTTAGCAATCTTATTAGTATTGGGGAACTGGTTGAGGTAGTTGCAGTTCACCACCAAGGCCAGCTTGCAATCCGCGTGGAAGCCGCCCGCCTTACCCTTGAGGATAAAATCCGGTATTTCGTTGTAGTGCACCCGGGAGGCTTTGTAGCTGGTGGGAGAGCCCCGGGGCGGCTCAGGCACATCGTCCACGGGGTTGGGGACCTTGATGGGGGACCTCATCTTGAGGGGGTAGCCACCGATGATGGACTCCCAGGCCCGTCCCGCAGCATCGCCACCGTGGATGCCTACATTGCCCGTCATGGCCGCCAGGATGCTGGCCGCCCGGTGGTACTGCTCGCCGTAGGCGGTGCGGCCGGGGGCGATGCCCGCCATGAGGGCCGCCGGCTTATTATTAGCGTACTCCCGGGCCAGGGCGACGATGGTATCCGCCGGCACCCCGGTTATGGCCTCCGCCCACTGCGGGTTCTTGGGGGTGCCGTCGTTAGTCCCCAGCACACTGTCCTTGAACTGGTCGAACCCGGAAGCATAGGTGTCTAGGAACTTCTGGTCCTGCAGATTTTCGGTGATTATCACATAGGCCATAGCCAGGGCCATAGCGGCATCCGTGCCGGGGCGGATGGGAATCCACTGGTGGGCGCAGGCGGATGCGGTATCTGTGAACTTGGGGTCTATAGAAATCACCCGTGCCCCCTTCTCTTTGGCCTGCACCAGGTACCAGGCGGTGTTGGTGCCGCATATGGTGGTGGCGGGGTCCCAACCCCACAGGATGATGAACTTAGAGTTCAGCAAATCATCCCGGTTGTTGGCGGTGGCGAAACTGCCGTAGGTGGCCCGAGAGGCGTACATGCCCCCACCGAAGGAGGTGAGGCCCCAAGGCATGGTAAAGCCACCCGCCAGCCCCATGACCCGCTGGATGGCCCTGCCGTTGTGGACATAGGACAGGTCACCCCCCATGTTTATGACCAACATGCTGGCGGGACCGTAGATGTCCCTGACCCGGGTAACCTCTCCGGCCACGGTCTCCAGGGCCTCGTCCCAGGATATCCTCTCAAACTTGGCCTCACCCCGCTCCCCTACCCGCTTCAGGGGGTATAGCAGCCTGTCCGGTGCGTAGACCCGCTGCCGATAGGCCCGGCCCCTCAGGCACGCCCTTAGCTGTGGCTCCGGGCCGCTGTCCGTATCAATACGGGTGATAACGCCGTCTTTTACATGGACCTGAAGGACACAAGTGCCGCCACAGTGGCTGGCACAGGTGGTGCCGATAACTTTCTCCTCGGCCATAGCTCACCCCCCTATGATTTAGGGATATCTTAGTGCTGTTTCAGGGCGGAGTCAATCCGAGCAGTACTGCAACCAGCTACCATTCTTTGCCGAACAAGCTCGGAGAAAAACTCGGGGTCGCTAGATCCACCAGCCCCCCCTGGAGGCTGTACTTGAGCCACTCCTAAAAATGCGCCTTGCAGCGCACCCTTTGACAAGCTCAGAGTGGCAGCATAGGTCTCTTCCTGAAGAGCGCCAAGAGCTGCCCCTACTTAACGGGGAACCAGCCGTGCTTCCAGGGAAAATCGCCGCCAGGGGGATCAAAGGGGGGAAGGCCCCGGTCCACCCGGTCCCGGTAGGGGCTGGTAATAGGCTCCGCATACGGGGACAGGCCGTCTGCATAGGCAGAGGGGCCCTTCTTGAAGTGCCGGGCCTGCTCCAGGGTCTCCACGAAGGGCATGTTGATGTCAAAGAGCTTACCCCTCCGGGGGCGGGGTCCGGCCTTGGACACATGGCCGTAGAGGGGGCGGCCCACTATGTCCTCCGCCATCCACGCACATTCCACAAGCCTGTCCATATCCACACCCGTGTCTATTCCCATGTCCTCCAGCATGTGGATGGTGTCCTCGGTAGGGACCATGCCGGTGGCCCGTCCGTTACCACAGTAAGGGCAACCGCCGAAGCCGCCGATGGTGCCGTCCAATTCCAGGGTATCTTCCGGCCCCAGCACCCGCATGGCGGCGTATACCGATGCCAAGGCCATGTTGCGGCCGTTGTGCAGGTGCAGATTGAAATGCCTTACCTCCGGCCAGCGCTCCTTCACGCGGTAGACGCTCTCCTCCACCTTGTGCGGCATACACCAACTCATGGGGTCCAAGAGGCCCACGCTCACCACCGGGACTCCCACCTCCACCCACATGCGGTGCTCTATCTCTAACAGGGCCATCAGGGCGTCTACCGGGAAATCGCCGAGGAAGTTGGAACCCCATGCCGAGGTCACGCCGACACCCGCCTCCTTCGCACCCCGCTCCACAGCGCCCGCCACTATCTGAGGCCATCCCGCCACCTGCTGCATCTGGGAGCGGTTGATGTTGCGGCGGGTAAACACATCGCACATGTGGCAACTGAGCCTAGGCCAGGGGTCCTCCTCAATGGTGAGGGGAGGACAGTACTGCCTGGCACGCTCCACCCCTCGTGGGTTGAGTGCCAGGGCGGAATAAGTGACACCGGGCCGCGGCTTGAACCGGGATAC
>JASLXN010000170.1 GCA_030740315.1 Dehalococcoidia bacterium
AACCCGAGGGAAGGGAAAAAGCCGCACTGAGGCATCGCCATAGCCGAGTTGCTCACAGCCTAACTCCTGACCCCTGCTCATAAACCCTTTAACATCGCCCCCGTACTTTTCGGCAATGCTGTCCAGCGGGAGCCTATGTGTCCCCTTGATATAAATTTGGCCGCCGCTCAGAGAGTCTGGCCTTACCATCTGACCCGAAAGGGGTGCCTGGCATGCCCCAATCAAATACCAGAGTATGGGGAGTCTTGAATAGCGACTGAGTTTATCCAGCAGCAGGTCTGCCGTGGGGGTATGCCCAAATACTGTTCTATCCTCGAGGGAGATAAAGATGTCTTGGCCGAACGACCTCAGAATGTGGAGGCCAGATGAACTGTCAAAGGCAGCATCCGTTCTTGCGCACACATCATCCGGGCCAAGTCCTGCCAGGATGCGCCATGCCTGCTGTTCACCTGCCGGCATGGCCCGTCATTGAAAACGGGATGCTCAGGTTAGCTCCAGCAGTTCCCGAGCGTTTTCAGAGAAGATACGGCGTTTTTCCTCATCTAAGAGGGATAGCTCCATAATCTGCTCAAACTGGAGACGGAAGTCCGCCATGGGACCATCGGAGCCGAACAGCACTCGGTGGATGCCCACACTGCGCATCAGACGCGCGGCATCCTCTACGGCACAGGAGCGATGGGCATCCCTACCCTGCCACTGCTGGCTGCTGAATCCGCCGGAGGTGTCAAAGTACACCTGTGGGAACTGACTGGCAATGTCTAGGCGCTGGTCCCAATAGGCGCTGGGTAGGTGGGCCAAAATAAACTTCAAGCGGGGGAAGTTGCGAAACACATCTGCGAAGTTAGCCGGCTCACCGTATCCTTGGTCTATGTACAGCCCCAGCCCGTCGCCGGTACCGGAATCCGATAGAACAGGAAGGCCAACCTCCTGCATACGCTCGTACAGTGGGAACATGCGGCGGTCTCCCGGGAGATAGCCAGTGAAGGTCGGCACCACCTTAACACCTTTTGCCCCCATTTGCAGCTTATCCTCCAACTCCTCCATCATGGCGTTCTCGTCTCCGAAGAAGAGGCCGATGTCAATTGCAGCGAAGGGAATAATGCGCCGTTCTCTCTGCCCTAACTGGCAACCCCAGGTGTTGAACTTGCAGACCCGGTCTTTCATATCCTGCAGCAGGGCATGGCGGCTCCCTTCTCGCTCGGCTTCCGGCAAGCGGGACAAGCGTGTGCCCAGCATAAGGTGGGTATCCATGAAGGTGAGGGTGCACAAATGTGAGATGCCTTCCCGGTTCATAAACTGTATCACATTGTCTGGGCACCCCCAGAGCCATTCGTCCGGGAAGCCGGGACGAGGCCACACCTTCTTCAACTCTTCCGTGCTCCGGCACAAATGTACATGGACATCTATGACTTCAGGAATTGGCATATTTTATAGCTCCTTGTTAAATCTGGCCACCGGCCAAGTCGAGCAGTATACGCAGGATAGACAGGTTTACCACATCCTCACTGTTGTAGAGTAGGAGAGTGCCCAGAGCAATGGAATTGCCATTCTGGTAGTCCTGCCAAAGCTGCATGGCATCTCTGCCGTTGATGCCGTGGGTAGTCCGGGGGATGCCTAATTGGACCTCAATCTTCTTCAGCCCACCGTAAAGGCCGTTGTCCCAGCAGTCATACATCAGGTCCCGACACTGGTACTCACGGGCCAGGTCTGCCCCCAACTGGTGAGCTATGAGGGGCAGGTCAAAGCGGCTGCCGTTATAAGTGTACAGGGTCTTCACCCCGTCCAGAGCGATACCCAGTCGCTCAATGCCGGCCTCTTCACCTACCAGTTGCACTAACTTTCCCGTGCCCAAGTAGATGCCGATGACGGTGATTTCTCCGTCAAAGGAGGTCTCTATGTCCAGATAGGCTGCCATCACAGTACCGTGGCCCATAGTCCTCCCGGTGCTGGGCCTTCCAGACGGGCGGGCGTGATAACTCCCCGGAGGGGCCTGTAGCTACGTGTAAAAGCACGCAGGTATCCGGAGGCCAGGCCGCTCCATACACCCGGGGAAGCCTCCTTCTCCCATAGCACAGGCACCACCTGTCCCACTTGGCTCCACTCAAATTGTCGGGCTAGGATGGCTGCTTCCGTTAGCATGAGGCGGATGCGCCGGTCCGTTGTATTGCGGTCAACTTGGGGCAGATTTGCAGCCGATGTGCCGGGCCGTGGGGAGTAGGGAAACACATGCACTTGGGAAAAGCTTGCCTCTTGGCAAAACCGCAGGCTTTCTTGAAACTCCGCCTCCCCCTCCCCCGGGAACCCCACTATCACATCAGTGGTTATGGCTGCTCCCGGGACTATCTCTCTTGCCAGGGACATCGCCCGGTGAAAGGCGCCGGTTGTGTAAGGGCGGCCCATTTCCCGCAGCACAACGCCGCTGCCGCTTTGAAGGGGCATGTGGAGGTGGGAGCAGAGACGCCCTTCGCCGGCGGACCGCCAGAGGGAGAGCAGCTGTGGTGTGAGGTCAGCGGGTTGTAGAGAAGTAAGGCGAATTCGGAGTATCTTTGACGCCACCATTACCCGGCCTATCAGACCGACTAGGTCCGTGCCGCCCCAGCGGTAACTGCCAATGTGAGTGCCGGTCAACACTACTTCCTGGTAGCCTTCGGCCTCCCGCTGTGATACCTCGGCAATTACCTCATCATGGGGCCGGCTTCGTCCCTTTCCTCGTACTGCGGGCACGATGCAGTAGCGGCATCCCATAGAGCATCCGCTCTGTATTCGGACCATGGCACGGGTGCGGAGGGGCGGTGTCCCCGCCGAACATTCTCTAGGGCGGAGACCGCGTTCCCGGAGCATATCCATAAAACCGGACACAGTATCGTGCCCGGCCACCACCCTCACCCCGGTGATGCTAGAGAGCTCGTTCGGGGAGCGGAGGGCATAGCAACCGGTAGCGGCCAAAAGGGCATCCGACTGCAACCGTGCAGTCCGCCTCAGGTACTGTCGGGCTTTTGCATCCGCAGCAGAGGTCACCGTACAGGTGTTCAGTAGATAAGCATCGGCTGGACGGGAGGAATTCACTACCTGGTAGCCGGCGGCCCATAACCGGCGGGCTAGGTTCTCCGTCTCCGCTTGATTCAGCTTGCAGCCTTGAGTATGGAGGGCGATTCTAGTCACTATCTATATATTATAGCCTCAGTGCCAATGCCCCTTCAAAAAGAACCTTTACATAAAACATTTTACCAAAACGCCGGCCCGGTACCAATATTTGAGGGCACAGCCGAATAACTCTTGGGAGATGCTATTCTCTCCTAAGACAGTTTAATAGGCGGGCGGGTGGGGAAAAAGGATGACTGATAAACGGCAACTCTCCTGACAGTCTTGTTGCTCACCTCGGCAGCGTGTTACAATTCAGGCGTTCTTGGGCGCTGGAAAGGAGTGGAATGAAACTCAACAATATCATTTACGAAAAAGAAGGGGACATTGCTCGGATAATATTCAACCGTCCAGAGAAGCTGAACGCGTTCGATTTCCCCCGCCAGGGAGGTATACAGGACGAT
>JASLXN010000171.1 GCA_030740315.1 Dehalococcoidia bacterium
CCCCCCCGGAGGCCGGATGCCATACTGGATGCCACCGGAATGGTGGTGGCACCCGGCTTCGTTGACCTTCACTGCCACCTGCGGGAGCCGGGCTTTGAGGAGAAGGAGACCATCGCTACCGCCACCCGGGCCGCCGCCCGGGGCGGCTTCACCACCGTTTGCGCAATGCCCAACACCAACCCACCCTCAGATAGCGCTGCGATAATAGACTTCATAAAACAGAAGGCTCGGGCCGAAGGGGTGGTCAGTGTGCTGCCGGTGGGCTGTATTAGCAAGGGCCGCAGGGGTCAGGAGTTGGCGGAGATGGCCTCAATGGCCGCTACTGGTGCCGTGGCCTTCAGCGATGACGGCAGCCCCGTTTCTGACCCCCGTCTGATGCGCCACGCCCTAGAGTACAGCCTCTCCTTCGGGCTACCCATTATGGAGCACGCCGAGGATGAGGCCCTGTCCCGTGACGGGGCCATGCACGAGGGCGAGGTCTCCCTGCGCCTGGGGTTGCGGGGCATCCCCGCCGCCGCCGAAGAGGCCGCCGTAGCCCGGAATATATCCCTGGCACGCCTTACCGGAGCCAGGCTGCACCTTTGCCACATCTCTACCGCCGGAGCAGTGGAGATGATCCGCAGGGCCAGGGAGGAGGGCCTGCAGGTAACCGCCGAGGTCACCCCCCACCACTTGACCCTTACCCATGAGCAGGTCCTGGCCTCCGTCCCCTACGATACCAGCGCCAAGGTTAACCCCCCCCTGCGTGCCCCGCAGGATGTACGGGCACTCATTGACGGCCTCCGGGACGGCGTCATAGACGCCATCGCCACCGACCATGCCCCCCACACCGCGGTGGACAAGCTGGTAGAGTTCGACTTCGCCCCACCGGGCATCAGCGGACTTGAGACTGCACTGGGAGCGCTGCTGGCCCTGGTCCACGGCGGGGAGATAGACCTGATGACCCTTCTTGCCAGACTCACCATCGGCCCGGCGCGTATTATCGGCCAGTCCCTGGGTAGCCTGGCCGTAGGCCTCCCCGCCGATGTGGTTCTCTTTGACCCCACCCGGGAGTGGGTGGTGGACCCCGCCACCTTCTCCTCCAAGGGCAGGAACACCCCCCTATCCGGGCGGGCCTTGCACGGAAAGGTGATGGCCACCATGTCACAGGGGGTGCCGGCCTACCGCGACGAATCGGTAAGCCTCTCCCTATCCGGCCAGACGGAGCCTCAGAGGATTCGGGGTTAGCATGAAGCGTACCGCCTTCCTGGTCTTGGGTGACGGGTCAGTCTACCAGGGTGTGCCCTTCGGCTCCCAGAACACAGCCTACGGCGAGGTGGTGTTCAACACCAGCATGACCGGTTACCAGGAGGTGCTTACAGATCCCTCCTACGCAGGGCAGGTGGTGACCATGACCTATCCACTAGTGGGCAACTACGGCACCAACGATTCGGATATAGAGTCGGGCCGGATTCAGGTCCGGGGCTTCGTGGTGCGGGAGGAGTGCACCCTGCCAAGCCACGGCCTGAGCCGTCGCGCCCTGCACCGCTACCTGGAGGTAAATGGGATACCGGGGATCTCCGGCGTCGACACCCGCTCCCTAACCCGCCGGCTGCGGACCGCTGGGGTAATGATGGGGGTGCTCACCACGCGCCTTTCCCAGGGGGAGGCCCTGGAGCTACTTGCATCATGCCCCAGCTACGGTGCGGTGGACTTCGTGCGGGAGGTAACCACCCCCCACCGGTACCAGTTGCAGGAGGCCACCACACCGGCCCCCCACATAGCGGTGGTGGACTGCGGGGTGAAGCACAACATCCTGCGTCTGATACACGCCCGGGGGTGCCACACCACCGCCCTCCCCTGCACGGTATCGGCGGAGGAGATACTTGCCCTCAACCCGGACGGCGTACTCATCTCCCCAGGCCCCGGGGACCCCGCCCTACTGGATTACCTGGTGGGCACCGTAGCACAATTAGTGGGCCGCAAGCCCATCTTCGGCATCTGCCTGGGCCACCAGGTGCTGGGCCGGGTGTTCGGGGCCAGCACCTTCAAGCTGAAGTTCGGACACCGCGGGGCCAACCACCCGGTGCGGGATCTAAGCACCGGCCGTGTGTATATCACCGCCCAGAACCACGGTTACGCCGTAGGCGCCGACGGCCTCAAACGGGGCATGGAGGTCAGCCACACAAACCTGAACGACGGCACCGTAGAGGGACTTCGCCACCGGGAGTTGCCTATACTCTCCGTGCAGTACCACTCGGAGGCCTCCCCCGGCCCCCGCGACAACGAGTACCTCTTCGACCGGTTTGTTGAGATGGTGGGGAGATGAACCACTGGTTGAGCAGCATCAGCTACGAGCGGTTCCTGGCGGATGTGGACTATGCGTTTGCGGTAGACGGCTACAGGGATACGGAGTTCAACCGCGCCCTGAGGGTGGAGCAGGGTGACCTGTTCGTATACTACATCAAGCAGTTAGCGGTGTTCGGTGCTCTGGGCGAGGCCCGCGGGCGCTGCTACCTGGACTGGGTACGGCTGTGGCCAGATGGCAGCTACCCGGTGCGGTTTGAGCGTCGCCCCCTGCTGGTGCTGCCCCGTGCCCAGATGGTGCCCGCCGGCCCCCTGGTGCCCCACCTCTCTCTGGCGCTGGGCTGGAGACGGGAAAACCCCTCCCTGGAGCAGTCGCTGCGCTTTGACCTCCAGGGAATTACACAGACCGATTACCAGCTCATAGAGCGTGAAATGCGCCGCATGGGCGAGAGCTATGCTGACTGAGATGAAGGTAGGGGCTGATGCGTAAGGATGCACGGCGTTGGTCGCCACAAGCAGAGGCTGATTCGGAAGCTGCCAAGGCCAGCAAGGGAGGAGTTTGAAGCCATGAAGAAAGAGAGCAACTCCCTTATAAAAGAGGTGCTGGCCACCGGGAGGGCTTTGTAAGGAGTGGTCAGTTGACGGATAAACCCAATAAAGTCCTAGTCATCGGCTCTGGGCCAATTGTTATAGGACAGGCGGCGGAGTTTGACTACGCCGGCACCCAGGCATGCAAGGCCCTCCGAGAGGAGGGCGTCACCTCCGTCCTAGTCAACTCCAACCCCGCCACCATTATGACCGACGAGGGTGTAGCCGATACCGTGTATGTGGAGCCTCTCACCTGTGAGGTCATCGCCCGCATCATAGAACGGGAGCGGCCCGATGGATTGCTGCCCACCCTGGGCGGCCAGACCGGCCTTAACCTAGCTGTGGAACTGGCCGAGGCCGGGTTGCTGGACCGCTACGGAATGCGCATGCTTGGCACTCCCCTGCGTACCATTCGGGAGGCCGAGGACCGGGAGTTGTTCCGCCGGATGCTCATGGACATCGGCGAGCCGGCACCCCCCAGCACCACCGTGGGCACGGTGGAGGAGGCCATGCGCACCGCGGGGCAAATCGGGCTGCCGGTGGTCATCCGCCCCGCCTATACCTTGGGGGGGACGGGGGGAGGCATCGCCCGTACCCCTCAGGATGTGGCCGAGATTGCGGCGGCGGGGCTGGCCGCTAGCCCCATCCACCAGGT
>JASLXN010000172.1 GCA_030740315.1 Dehalococcoidia bacterium
ATTCGCCCCCTGTTGGATGTGCCGGACCCCCTGCGCCGTATCCAGGAACTAAAGACGGTCCGGGAGCCCTTCTACTCCTTCGCCCATTTTACCGTCAATACCGATGGTCTGGATGTGGAGACGGCAAGTCAGGAGGTGGTGCGCTGCTGGCGGATGTGGGAAGGGGAGGCTTGCTAACCCTGGCTGCTGAAGTCAAGACCGCCTCACGTCACTACCCCGTTCAGGTGGGCTGGGAGTGCCTGGATGAGGTAGGGCGGCTGGTGCGGGAGCATGGATTTCAGGGTCGGGTGGTGATGGTCAGCGACCAGGCGGTGGCCTCGCTCTATGAGAGGGCGGTGCGCGGTTCCCTGGAGGCGGTGGGCTTCCCGGTGCTTCACTACGAGGTTCCCTCCGGCGAGGCCTCCAAGACCCTGGAATCTGCTGGGCGTATCTATGACTTCTTGGTGGAACACCGGATTGAGCGGAGCGACCTGGTAGTGGCGCTTGGCGGTGGTATGATAGGTGACCTGGCCGGGTTTGTGGCTGTCACTTTCCTACGGGGCTTGTCTTGGGCCGTGTTGCCCACCTCTCTGTTGGCAATGACGGATGCCAGCATAGGGGGTAAAACCGGGGTCAACCACCCCCGGGCCAAGAACCTCATCGGGGCTTTCCATCAGCCGGTGTTAGTGCTGGCCGATGTCTCCACCCTGTCCACCCTACCTGAGCGTGAGCGTACCTCCGGGTGGGCCGAGGTGGTGAAGCACGGGCTCACCCTGGACACGGCGCTCCTCGACCTGCTGGAGACCCATGTGGAGGCCCTGCGCGCCCTGGACCCGAAGATAACGATGAAGACGGTGGCCCTCAGCGCCGCTGCCAAGGCCGCAGTGGTGTCCCAGGACGAGAGGGAGTCCGGTCTGCGCCGGGTGCTCAACTATGGCCATACCATCGGACACGCCCTGGAAGCCGCCACCGGCTACGGCCGCTTCCTCCACGGCGAAGCGGTGGCGGTGGGCATGATGGGGGCTGTACGGCTCAGCCACCGCCTGGGGTTGGTGAATGAGCTACTGGTGGCCCGTCAGGAAAGTTTGCTTGCGGCTTTCGGCCTGCCCACCCACTGCTCCGGCGTAGACAGGGAGGTGGTGGGCATGGCTATGGAACTGGATAAAAAGAGCCGGGAGGGTGAGGTGCGGTGGGTGCTGCTCACCGCAGCCGGCAAGACCACGATACGCCCGGTGCCGTCCGCAGAGGTGGCAGCAGTGCTGGAAGAGCTTGTCCGGCCATGACCCAGCCACGCCCTGCCGCTATCTCTGCCCCCATAAACCGACCATTGTCCGGGTACCTGGAGGTGTTAAAACCGCGGGAGACCGCATTGATTACCTTCATCGGCGCCGCCACGGCTGTCGTGGCCGGCGGCGGGAGTCTCCCACTGGAAATGCTACTGCTAACGGTGGTTGTCATAGTAACTGGCTCCGGTGGCGTAAACGGCCTTACTAATTATCTGGATCGGGCGGTGGACGGCCGCATGGAGCGCACTCGGAGCCGGGCGCTGCCCTCGGGTCGCATCCGGCCCGCCGCCATTGTGGTGCTCTATGCCAGTGGCCTGACCGCCCTAGGCCTGTTTCTCGCCTGGCTTCTTAACCCGTGGGCCGCCGTGGCTGGGCTGGCAGGAACGGTGGTATCGCTGGTGGGCCGCAAGAGCGGGTTCACCCACCTGTTGGGTGGTCTGGCGGGAGCGGCTCCCGTGGTAGTGGGCTGGCTGCTGGTGAACCCTGCCCTCAGCCCCACGCTTCTATTCCTGGTGCTGCTGGTGCTGGTATGGGTGCCCCTTCACGTATGGAGCCTGATGCTATCCTACCGGGAGGACTACCTGGGGGGCGGTGTGAGGATATTCCCGGTATCCTGGCGTGTGGCTGATGCCGTAAAGGTCCTCTGGGGGCTGTGCTTTCTTCTCTACGGCGTGTCCTTGTCAGGCTATCTTATGATGGCACCGGGATGGCTTTACCTGGCTGTAGCCAACCTGTTGGGACTGGGGCTGGTATATGCGGGTTATCGCCTGTGGCGGGGGCGTGGGCGGGGGGAGGCCTGGCGCCTCTACCGACTGCTGACGTATCCTTATCTGGGCATAATGTTCGTAGTAATCATGTTTGATGTAGGAGTTATTTAAATCTATGTGGCAGTCTGCTGGCAATGTGCACCATACCACAATACTGGCGGTGAGGCGGGGTGACGAGGTGGCCTTAGCCGGGGACGGCCAGGTGACGGTGCATGATACCGTCCTGAAGGGCTCCGCCACCAAGGTACGCACGCTATTCGAGGGCAAGGTGCTGGCTGGCTTCGCTGGGTCGGTTGCCGATGCCCTGACCCTTTTTGAGCGTTTTGAGGGCCAGTTGGAGAAGAATACCGGACAGCTACGCAAGGCGGCGGTGGAGCTGGCCAAACAGTGGCGGACTGACCGGGCGCTGCGCCGTCTGGAGGCCTGGCTGGTGGTGGCTGACCCAGAGTCCGTACTGGTGGTATCAGGGGAGGGCGATGTGATCGAGCCTGACGATGATGTGGTGGGCATTGGCTCTGGGGGCGGTTTTGCCGTCTCTGCCGCCAGGGCTTTGCTGGCCCACACCTCCTTCTCTGCTACGGAGGTGGCCCGTATCAGCATGGAGATTGCAGCTGATGTCTGTGTCTACACCAATCGCTACATCACTATAGCCAGCATCAACAAGGGTGGGGAGGCAACGGTAATCCCAGCCGGAGATGGTGGCCTCGCTTAGGCTGAAGGCTACCTGTCCCCAAACCGGAGCACGGGCCGGGGAGATTGTTACCCCTCACGGCACCATACTCACCCCGGCCTTCGCCCCTGTGGCCAGCGTCGGGGTGGTGAAGACCCTTTCCTTGGAGGAGTTGAAAGGGGTGGGGGTGGGAGTTTTGCTGGCCAACGCCTACCACCTTATGCTCCGGCCCGGGCTGGATGTCATCTCCTCTCTTGGGGGGCTGCACCGCTTCATGTCCTGGGACGGCCCTATCGTTACTGATAGCGGAGGGTACCAGGTGTACAGCCTGGCCCGGTTGGTGAGAGTGGGAGAGGAAAGGGTGCTATTCCGCTCCCATATTGACGGCAGCCAGCGTTCGCTGTCCCCGGAGGCAGTGGTGGCTCTCCAGGAGGACCTTGGGGTGGATATAATGATGATCCTGGACCAGCCCACTCCTTACGGTGCGGGCCGCGATGAGGCCGCTGCCTCGGCACAGCGAACGGGGCGCTGGGCGGAACGCTGCTTTAGTGCTCACCAGGGACAGGGGGAGTTGTGGGCGATTGTCCAGGGCGGCACCTTTGCCGACTTGCGGCGGGAATCTGCCGCTCAAATGGCATCCCTAGGGTTTCCGGGGTATGCTATCGGGGGCCTGAGCCTGGGGGAGTCCCGGGAGGTGATGTGGAGCATGGTGGATGCCTCCGTGGCTCCCCTGCCGCCAACCTCACCCCGCTACCTGATGGGAGTAGGTTCTCCGGAAGAGTTAGTGGAGGCGGTGGCACGGGGGGTGGACCTTCTGGACA
>JASLXN010000173.1:0-3134 GCA_030740315.1 Dehalococcoidia bacterium
CCCACGGATGTTCGCACAGCCAGCCGTACTCGCGACCGAGAGCTTACCGCGGGCCTGTTTTCGTATCTGTTGGAGAGGGGCATCGTCTTTATCGGCCCCAGCAACATCCACCTCATGCTCTCGGTGGCCCACACCGAGGAGGACATAGACCGACTGGTGGCGGAGTGCCGGAGCTTCGCCCGCAGTGTAAAGTCTGGGGGAAAAGAATGAGAGAACCCGTCAGAGTGGGCCTGTTCGGAGTAGGTGAAATCGGCGGGCACATTGCCCGGTTTTTGATGGGCAAGCCGGGCGTAACAGTAGTGGCCGCTGTTGACTCAGACCCGGCTAAGGTGGGCCGAGACCTGGGGGAGGTGCTGGGGACAGGCAAACGGCTGGGAGTTGTAGTGGCTGTTGATGCTGAAAAGGGTCTCCACGGCAGGGGCGCTCAGGTGGCCATCCACGCCACCGGCTCCTACTTCAGGCCGGCCTTCGCACAGCTACAGTCCCTGGTGGAACACGACATAAATGTAGTCTCCACCTGCGAGGAGTTGGCATACCCATATCTAACAGAGCCGGGGCTGGCCGAGGAACTGGATGGCCTGGCACACCGGCATGGGGTGAGCGTGCTGGGCACCGGTATCAACCCCGGCTTCCTAATGGATACCGTCCCCATAGTCCTCAGCAGCGCCTGCTCTGAGATTAAGGGCGTCAGGATGAAACGGGTAATAAACGCCTCCGGGCGGCGCAGGGCCTTTCAGAAAAAAGTGGGGGCCGGGCTGACTCCAGAGGAGTTCGCTCAAGCGCTGGTTGACAAGACCATCACTGGGCATGTGGGGCTGGAACAGTCTATTGGCCTGTTTGGATCCGCCGTCAGCTGGGAATTGGACGGTGTCCAGGCCGGCCTTCCCCAGCCCGTGATAGCCGCTGCTCCCGTGTATAGCCCGTTTATGGGGGTGGAGGCAGGACAGGTGGCCGGGATGCGGCAGGAGGCGTGGGGCACCCGACGGGGCGAGAATGTCATAGTGCTGGAGTTTGAGGCCTATTTGGGTGCTCCAGCCGAGAAAGACGAGGTCACCATAGATGGCATACCCCCCATCCAACTGACTGTTTCCCCTTGTGTGCATGGCGAACCAGGCACGGTGGGCGTGGTGGCCAACGCCATCCCTCGGGTTTTGGCGGCTCCGACGGGGCTGGTAACGGTTAAGGACTTGCCTTTGCCCTCGGCCTGGCTGGGGGAGCTTAGGTAGAGCGCAAGGAAAAAGCAAGCCGTGGATAGGAGGATTTGAATTGAGTAACTGGAATGAGCTTACCCAAGAGATGGAGCGCATGCTCCGGCTTCGGACTTTTCCGGTGGCCTACAAGAGATTGGACAAGAAGGCTGACTTGGACGCAATATCCAGGGTGCGGCGCCTGGACCGCCATTTCACCTTCTGCCAACTCCCGGGCCTGGTGAGGACACGGGGGTGGACGGTGGGGGCCACTAGGGATGACGATATTGGGGAGCGCTGCGCCCGCATCCATGGCCTGGATGTGGCTACCGAGGAGTCTAAGAACGAGGAGGCAGCCCGGCTGGCCACCACCTGGTTCGGTACTGTAGAACTGGCACGGGCGCAGCAGGAGGACTACCATCGCATCCCCGCAGGTGAGGCGGTAGTACTGGCCCCTCTGGCTGCCGGTAAATTCAACCCCGATGTGGTGCTCATCTATGGCCTGCCTGCGCAGCTTATGCTGATACTGAACGGCCTGCAAAGGAGGGATTACGAGCGTTACCAGTTCCACTTCATCGGTGAGGGAGCCTGTTCTGACTCATTAGCCCAGTGTTATGTAACCGGCAAGCCGTCATTGACCATCCCCTGCTTTGGGGAGAGGCGGTTTGGGGAGGTTCTGGATGAGGAGCTGGTCTTGGCGCTGTGCCCAGATATGATAGAGAAGGCACTGGTGGGCATGAGGGAGCTTGCCGGGGTAGGGCTAAGATACCCCATTCCCATACACGGGGCGGAGCATGACCCCTCTGCAGCCTTGGGGCGGGCCTATCCCCAAACCGCGGAAAAGGGGGCTAAAAAGGCGCAGGAGAAGAAATAGCGTTGGCGATAACACAGCGGATGGGTTTGCCGTCTCCTGCAAACAGTGATACCAACCTGGCGGGCAACAAAGTGGCCTCGGTGTCGGATGGAGAGTATGTCATGCGGTTCGCCGTTCGGCGGTAAAGAGGGCGCGGGACGGGCAATTACCGTGGGTGAAGGCGGCTACCGACAGGGCTTCCGCAGGTGACGACTGACCTCACAGTGGCCTTGGCGCTGTTTATGCTCGCTGGCGCCATCGTGGTTCTTGCATCTATATTCCTGGTCATGGGTAGCGATACAATCGCTACGAAGTCGGATTGGGGGAGGATGTGGGTGGGATCGCTGCTCCTAGCCGGTGCCACTTCCCTGCCGGAAATGGCCACCAATGTGGCTGCTGTACGCATCGGGGCGCCGTCGCTGGCGGCGGGAAACATCCTGGGGGCCAACATGCTCAACATGGTCAGCCTTTCCGCGCTGCTGGCCCTGCTGGGGGGGCGTGGTGTGTTTCAGAAACTGCTGCGGCAGCAGGCCGTGGTGGCCGGTGTGGCCCTCGTCCTGACAGTTGCGGCACTGTTCCTTATTGCCCTGCAACTACAGGTAAAGTGGCTGTGGGTCAGCCCGGCATCGGTGATTCTAATAGGAGGCTATATTGTTGGCTTCCGTATAATCCGTCTCTACAGTTGCAACGATACACCAATTGAAGCACCCGGTTCGTCTCGCACGATCCGATGGGGGTTTGGGGTCTTTGCCGTTTCTGCGGCTGTCATAGTCGTTGCGACCCCCCTCCTGGCCTCCAGCGCCCGGGACATTGCCAATCTGATAGGCATCGCAGAGAGCTTTATGGGCGTGCTGGCCGTAGCCATGGTGACTACGCTACCGGAGCTTACCGTGACCGTCACCGCCCTCCGTCTGCGGGCACCGAACCTGGCCGTTGCCAGCATCTACGGCAGCACCGCCTTCAACATCGCTATCTTGGGGGTGGCGGACCTGTTCTTCACCCGGGGCTCGCTCTTTGGCAGCCTGGACCTGGCCCACCTTACCGCAGCACTGTTCTGCATCCTGCTTACAGGCCTGGGTCTGGCGCAGCTGCTG
>JASLXN010000173.1:3144-3452 GCA_030740315.1 Dehalococcoidia bacterium
GCCCAGCGTTATCGTCATGGCAGTCCTCTATTTAGTGGGAGTGCTGTTGGTCTTTCTCATTAGCTGAGGGTGACCCCGCCGAGGTTTGACTGCCGGTAGACCTGTAAGCTACAATCTCCGGATGCGCCTTTTCATGAAAGGAAGGTTATGAGCGTTTGGGATGAGTTCTCTCGGGTAGCCACTGACCGCCATGCCTACGCACGCCAGTGGAAGGAGCACAACGGGGGCAAGGTGGTGGGATACATGTGCACCTATGTTCCTGAGGAGTATATATACGCCGTCGGTGCCCTACCAGTACGGGTGCTTGG
>JASLXN010000174.1 GCA_030740315.1 Dehalococcoidia bacterium
GTAGAGCAGGGGTCCTGCGGGCTGCCCACCGCCTTCCGAGCGGAATATGGCCGGGGGCAACCCACCATCGCCTTCCTAGCGGAGTATGATGCTCTTCCCGGCATAGGCCATGGGTGTGGCCACAACCTCATCGCTGCTGCCGCTGTGGGCGCAGGAGTGGCCATCAGGGAGGTCGTGGACTCCTTTGGGGGCCGGGTGCTGGTTGTGGGCACCCCTTCCGAGGAGGCCCTAGGGGGGAAGGGACTGATGGTGCAGCGGGGGGCCTTTGATGGGGTTGATGCCGCCATGATGGTGCATCCGGGGAGCCGGGACGCACTGGCTAACGCCTCACTGGCCTGTGCCACTCTGGAGGTGGAATTCTTGGGACGCTCCGCTCACGCCGCCGCTCGCCCCGAAGAGGGGGTCAACGCACTGGAGACCATGGTGCTGGCCTTTCAAGCCATCAACTCATTGCGTCAGCACATCCGGGATACAGACCGGATCCACGGCGTCATCACCCATGGGGGGGATGCGCCGAATGTGGTGCCCCGGTTCTGTGCCGGGAAGTTCATGGTTCGGGCGGTGGAGCAGGAGTACCTGGAGGTGCTGAAGGAACGGGTGCTCAACTGCTTCCGTGCGGCAGCCACCGCCAGCGGTGCCGAGCTAAACTTCTGCTGGGGCGAGGTGCAGTATGCCCCCATGCGCCCCAACCTGGCTCTGGGGCAGGCCTTTGCAGATAACTTGGCATCTTTGGGCCGTCCGCTGCCCGCACCCAACTTGAGGCGTCCCTTCGGCAGCACAGACATGGGCAATGTAAGCCGGGTGGTGCCTGGCATTCATCCCTCCATAGCCATTGTTACTCCGGATGTGCCTCCCCATAGCCCGGAGTTTGCACAAGCGGCCTCCTCGCCGGAAGGGGACGGGGCCATGCTGTTGGGGGCTAAGGGAATGGCCATGACGGCGGTGGATCTGCTTACCAACCCCGGACTGTTGGAGGCGGTGAGCCGGGAATTCAGAGAGGCTGGAGCGTGACCATTCAAACCCGGCCCGGCACGCGCAAAGCGGTGAGGCAGGTGTGGCACCTGGGTGGTGGCTCCCTTTTTCCCGTGCTGTCCTTCTTTGTGACCGAGGATATCCTGCTACTGCTGCTAACTGCGGCAACTGTATTGGCCCTTCTAATAGATGTAGCGCGTGTGCCCTACACTCCCGTGCAGCGCATGGTTAGCGGCCTGGTGGCCGTGAAGTGGTGGGAGCCCAGCGGCATCTCCAACTCCACATACCTCCTGCTGGGGACGCTGGCTGCATTTATAGCGGTCCCCGCCCCGATGGCAGCGGTGAGTGTGCTGTTTTTGGCCACAGCGTACCCGGCCGCCTCTACGGTGGGCGAGCGCTGGGTCCGCTACCGACTGGGAGGTAAAAGCCTGGAAGGCTCCCTGGCATTCCTGGGGGTGGCCTTGGTGGCGGGCATGATTTTGCTTGGCGCTGGGGTAGGTCCAGGGCTCAACCTACTTGTGCTCGGTGCGCTGATGGCTGCGGCAACGGATCTTGACCATTACCGGTTAGCGCTAACCTTGTTGTTCCCCTTGCCGCGGGCAGCACAATGACTTTTGTCTCTTGGCAATTGGCATAGAAATTTATATTATTATGTTTAGGGTGTATAGATGATCCGAGTCGGAGTCCCCAGGGGACTTCTTTTTTACCAATATTTCCCAATGTGGCAGACCTTCATGGAGGCCCTGGGGGCTGAGGTGGTGGTATCACCTTCTACTACCCGTGGCCTGGCTACATCTGGGGCCAGTCGAGTGGTGGCGGAGACCTGTATCCCCGTCAAGGCCTTCTGTGGACATGTGCTCGCCTTGAAGGGCCAGTGCGACTATGTGTTCATACCTGCCATACGCAGCATGACACCCCGTGTATTCAACTGTTCCAAGTTCCTGGGGTTGCCCGATATGGTGCGGGCGGCTTGTCCCGATGCCCCGCCCATCTTGGATGTGGACATAGATGTCAATCAAGGGCGCCGCGAGCTATACCAGGCCATCTACCGCCTGGCACGCCTCTTTACCTGGAATCCGATCCGGGTGAAAGAGGCAACAGTCCTGGCGCTGGAGGCCAACCGGGGCTACGTGGAGCAGATGAGCCAGCGGCAACAGACTCCTCCTGAGGCGCTGGAGTCGCTGCTGCCTGTCGGTGATAGCAGAGAGGCACGGTCGTCCCGCGCGGCGAGCCGGGCGCCTTTCAACGGTAGCTACCGCCTGACCCTGGCATTAGTTGGCCATCCCTATGTGATTTACGATGACTACATCACCCACCGCCTGCTCTCCCGCCTTCATGGGATGGGCGTGGATGTGGTCACCCCGGAGATGGTGCCGCAGACGGCCTTGGAGGCCGCCATAGCCAATCTGGACGGAAGGTCTTACTGGACATATGAGGGAGAAGTGGTAGGCGCCGGTGGATACTACATAGACTCCGGGGTGGATGGGGTAATCGGAGTGCTGGCCTTCGGCTGTGGGCCTGACTCCCTTATGGTGGATCTGGTGAAACACTATGCTCAGGAAAAGGGATGTCCCTTCCTGGGTGTTACCCTGGACGAGCACACCGGCGAGGCCGGGCTGCTCACCCGTCTGGAGGCCTTTGTTGATATGATTCTCAGGAGGAAACGGGCCGGGTGAAGCTATCGTTTCCCCACATGGGGACGGTCTGGGTGCCTATGAAGGCCCTCTGCCAGGAGTTGGGCATAGATTTGGTTGTCCCTCCTCAGAATACAGCGCGCACCTTGTCCCTCGGTGTAAAGCACGCCCCAGAGGGCCTTTGCATTCCTTTCAAGATTACCTTGGGTAACTTCCTTGAGGCCCTAGAATTGGGGGCCGATACCCTGGTCCAGGCGGGGGGTGCCGGTATATGTCGCCTGGGCCGCTATGCCAAGACTCAGGAGTGGGTCATTCGGGACTTGGGCTACCAGTTTGATATGTTAGTGGTGGGTGTGTCGGACAAAAAACTACGGGGACTAATGGGGATGTTCAAGACCGTATCCAATAACGCATCCTGGCTGAAAATAATCTCTGGTCTGCGTTTCGGCATCTCAAAGCAGGGTGTGATTGACAGGATTGAGCGCCAGGCGCAACGGGTACGGCCCCGGGAGGTGGAGAAGGGGACGGCTACTCGAATTTACAGGGATGCCATCACTGCCGTGGACGGCGCTTCCGATTATAAATCCCTGCGCCGGGTGGAGAAGGACTACGCCGAAAGGCTGGATGCCGTACCTACCACTGCGGGCTTCAAGCCCCTGGTGGTGGGAGTAACCGGGGAGTTCTATGTGGTACTGGAGCCTTTCTCCAACTTGGATGTGGAAATTGAGTTGGGTAAGCTGGGCGTGGAAGTCCACCGCGCCACCTTCTTATCGGAATGGACCAAGTTCAGCTTCTTCAACCCTTTCGCCAAGGACTACCAGGCGGAAATACATGAGGCCGCT
>JASLXN010000175.1 GCA_030740315.1 Dehalococcoidia bacterium
CCGCTCAAGCATGCTATATGTATCCCCTCCAAAGAGAGGGAAGACAGTCCTTCCCCATAGCACAGGAAGTTCCTTATCTCCAACCGGAGGGGAATCACAGGGCCAGCACCCCTCCCTGGCTGGGAAGGTGCACCTCTACCCCGGTGCCTTTGAGAAGCTCCAAGTAATGTTCTGGGGCCTGGCTGTGCACGGGTATAAATGTCTGGGGCCGGATGCTTTTTACCATGTCCAATAGCTGGGGGCCTGTGGCATGGCCGGAGGCGTGCAGGCCACGTTCTTCGTCCGGCACCGCCCAGTGCCCGCACCCATCCCTTAACCCCAAAGGGCAGGCCGACGCATGCTCAGTCCACTGTGGTACACCTACCGGCCTCATGCCAAAGCGGCGAATCCACTGGTTCAGACGGCGCATGTCCAACCCCCCCTCCTCGTCGTGTGGCTCGGAAGAAGAATAAATATACACGCTGCCCTCCTGTGGCATGATACTGGGCAGCTTGTTTAGGTCAAAGAAGCTGAAGCAAACCATGTAGTCCGTTTGCCGCAAGCTTATTTCCTCGGCCGATACCATCTGCCCTCGGTGGCGCTCAAAGACGCCTTTCTCCCACTTGTCCGGGCCGGTCTTAGTGTCTTCAAATACCCGGAAGATGTCATCCGTGGCCAGCGGGGACACCTGAGACCCCATCAGGGCCGTGGCCTCCAACAAATAGGCATCTCGGGGAAGAACGACGAGGCGGCGGCCTATTTCTTGTGCCACCTGCCGGAATGTGAGCAACCGCTCTATGTCCCGTGGGGCGAAATCGGCGATTATCAGCCCCCGTGCTCCGCTGGCGGCCCTGAGGGAGTTTTCGTATACCTCTTCCTCCGTCACCGGGAGCCGCTCGCTCTCCACATAGGTGCCCTCGGCCACCAGGGCACGAGGGCGTAAAGCACTGGCCTGCTCTATAAAGCTGCGTGAGAGACCTCCCTTAGCGCCGTGAAACCGGATGTCCCCCGTGTATACCACCCACCCGGTTGAGGTCTCCACCGCCCAGGCCGTGGCACCCGGGATAGAGTGGTCCAGGGGAAAGGAGCGCAGGGGGAAGGGAGAGGCGGCCATAGCACTAAGTGGGGTAGTATCCAAGGGTCGAGCGACAGGTGTATCCTGCCAGAAAAATAAGGCCTCCTGTCTAAGGGAAGCTGCGCTGGCGTCCGATAGGCGGAACGGGCGCTGCACGGAGTGTACCCTGCTCCATTCTCCACCTTTCAGCGCTCCCAACCGCCACCCGCTCTTGGGCACAGATTACTCCCGGGGGGTGAAGTAGCACACTTCGTGTTCCACATCACTCCTGCCGCAGTCCTGCATGGCCTTGGCCACGAAGGCCGTGAGGGCCGAGGAATAAATGGGGATGTCCCCCCGCAGGAAGGAGATGTAGCCGCTGTGGTCCAGGTGGGCGTGGCTGAGGAGCACACCGTCAAGGCCGTCCATCTCCATGTAGTCTCTATGAGACCCAAAACGCTCCCACATCCTCGTGGTCTCCAGGTCACACCGGTAGATGCCACGTATGGGGGGCAACAGACCCATCTCCAGAAAATCGAGCAGTCCGACACCCGGTCTGGGGTTGAGGTACTCCTCATAAAACTCTTTGCGCTGTGAGAAAGGCAGGCCAAAGTCCAAAAAGAAGGTGTGTTCCCCGTCCCGGAGCAGGTATTTATTACCCCCTATACATCGGATGCCACCGTAAAAGGAGAGGGTGACCATGGCTACTTAGGGCAGTGGGTAAGAGGTCTGGGGCCGGAGGCGGTTAACAGGGCCATGTCCTCAATACGAATGCCCCCCCAGCCAGGTATATACACCCCCGGCTCCACGGTGAATACCATGTCGGTCTGAAGTTCCTGGGATGCGCCAGGCCCCAAGCGGGGGTCTTCATGTGTGGCCAGTCCCACACCGTGCCCCAGACCGTGACCAAAAGCGTGGCCGTAGCCTGCATCTTGAATTATGCCCCGGGCCAGGGAATCGGCCTGCTCCCCAGTCATGCCGGACCGGATGCCGGAGAGGGCCACAAGCTGGGCGTTGAGCACCAGGTCATAGAGTTCCCGGAACCTGCCATCCGGCTCTCCCATGCAAAGGGTGCGGGTGAGATCTGAGGCATATCCACCCACCCGGGCACCGATGTCAATTACGACAGGTTCTCCGTTGGACAGAGTACGCTCCGAGGGCCGGGCATGGGGCAAAGCCCCGTTTGGGCCGGAGGCGACTATAAGGTCAAATGGAGGCACAGAGCTGCCACCTTCCCGCAGACATTTTTCTATTTCCCAAGCCAGGGCGGTCTCGGTCATGCCGGGCCGGACAATCTTGCGGGCATGGGCTAGTGCGGCATCAGCCAGGGCCGCCGCATTTGTTATAAGCTTGACCTCCTCATATTCCTTCACCGCCCGCAACGGTTCCACCAGGCCCTCAGTGGGCACCAATTTAAGGCCAACCTCCTCGCGTACCAGGGCAGCCTCTATCTTGCGATAAGCAGCTACTGTAATGTCCCGGGCCTCAAAACCCAGTGCGTCGGAGCCGACTTTGGCTACCAGCCCCGGCAGCCACTGGTGTGGCTCTCCCCTCACCTCCGTAACTTCAAACAGGGGGGCCTGAACTTTAGCCTGCTCGATATAGCGGAAATCCGTGGCCAGTATTGCTCGGGTGGGAGATATAAGCAGGAAACCTGCTGAGCCGGTGAAGCCGGAGAGGTAGTTCAGGTTTTCACAGCCGGATACCAGAAGCGCGTCCAGTCCCTCCCCGACCAGCTGGGAGCGTAACTGCTCCAGGCGGTTCACCCCTCATGCTCCTTGTGGAGGAGCTCCAGGGCAGCCATGTAGCCCCACCACCCCAGTCCGCTAATCTGGCCCCGGGCGATGGGGGCTATTACGGACTGAGCCCGCCATTCCTCCCGCGCGTAAATATTGGACAGGTGCACCTCCACCAGTGGCAGTGCAGCTTCTTCCAGCGCATCGCGCAGAGAGAGGCCGTAGTGAGTGAGCGCCCCAGGATTGATAATGATTCCTGCTGCGTCAGTGGAGTTCTCTTGAATGAAGTCTATCAGGACCCCTTCGGAGTTGGACTGGAAGCACAACGCCTCCATGCCTAGGTCCCGCGCCCGGTCTTCTACAAAACTGTTTATCTCCCGAAGGGTCTTTGTGCCGTAAAGAGTGGGATCCCGCTTCCCTAACAGATTCAGGTTAGGGCCGTTTATGACCAGCAGTGTTGGCCGCTGAGACCGTTTCCCCACCCCCGTTATTCTCTCCCGGCCCAACTCCGTGATGGCCCACTTTCCCCCACGGCATGTTATCTCCGGCATTTTCAGGCCCACGCTCCTGACATGCTGTTGCCAGTCTGTGTGGCGGCCACTGATGGCTGTCTTCTTGGTCTGTCTAGAGGTTTCTTCCTCGCCCAACTTGAAGTGGCGGGC
>JASLXN010000176.1 GCA_030740315.1 Dehalococcoidia bacterium
TGGGGTGCGTTGGAGTTGTTCTTTGTGGGCAGCTTAGGCACCTCTCTCCAGGAATACGGTATTATAGCTCTGTCCAAGGATGATGCCTGGTTTGCCACTGTAAACGATATCGGTGGGCTGCTGCTGCTCCTAGGGCTAGCACTAGCTGCCGTAAGACGCTATGTGATCAGGGAGTCCAAGCTGAGTTTCGCCTGGGACGACGGTATCATTCTTACCTGGATAGCCCTCGCTGCCCTGAGCGGCTTCGTGGCCGAAGCCGGCAGGCTGCTATCCGAGGCAGTGACCGTCGGAGCATCGGGGCAGTCTTTTGCCGGGGGCATCCTGGCGCAGTGGCTTGGTTCATTTGGCATCAACGGATCCGCTGAGCCTTACATCTGGTGGGGCCACGCCGCCATCTCGCTTGGTCTATTAGCTTATCTGCCATACAGCAAGCTATTTCACATATTCACTGGGCCGATCTGTATGATGGCCCGGGGGCGAGAGTTGTCACGGGAAGAAGCACATGCTGTTTCCTGAGAGCCAGTTTGATTTCTCCCGACTCATGCAGATGGATGCCTGTACTCGCTGTGGGCAATGCCAGGAGGGGTGCGATGCTTACACCGGAGAGGCGAACACCTCTCCCCGGTACAGGCTAAACCTCTACAGACGCTGGTTGAAATCGCAACGCCTGCCCCGTATTCTGGCCGCACTGGTGGGAGGCAGGCGTCTTAAGCCGGAACAGGTGGAGAGTCTCACCCAGGGCGTATTCCGCTGCACTATGTGCGCCCGCTGCCGAGAAGTGTGCCCGGTTAAGATTGATACCCTGGGCCTCTGGTATTCCATGCGGGAAGAGCTTGTAGCTCGGGGGATGTACCCTCGCAACCTGGACAAGCTACGGGAAGGTGTGGACGAGGAGCACAATGTCTACAACTATCCAAACGATGAACGTTCGACCTGGCTGGATTTTATGGACGATGCCCCGGAGGATGTAGTGGGCAAACCCGCTGCTGATGTAATATATTTTGTGGGGTGCGTTGCCTCCTACTCTCCGGCGATTCAGAGCATTCCGCAGGCCATGGCACAACTCCTAGTGAAAACCGGCGTGGACTTTACCATCATGGGGGAGAAGGAGTGGTGTTGCGGGTTTCCTCTGTTCAGTGCCGGCATGGGCCAAGCGGCATCTGAGGTGATTACACATAACCTAGATAAGGTAAAGGAAATAGGCGCCCGGATTATGGTGTTCACCTGTCCTTCCTGCTTCCGCACTTGGCGAGAGCACTACCAGCAGCACCTGCCCGGTGTGAAGATGGTGCATTCCACCCAGTTGCTGGAGGAAGCTTTAAAGCGGGGAGGACTGTCTGCAGGACGGTTTCCCCACAAGGTGGCCTACCATGACCCATGTGACTTGGGGCGCAACAGCGGGGTGTATTCGGCCCCGAGGGAAGTCCTGAGGGCCATACCTGGCCTAGATTTGGTGGAAATTGAGCAGCACGGCAGCAAATCACACTGCTGCGGCGGCGGTGGAGACCTGGAGGTGAGCGACCCGGACTTGGGCACGGCGATTTCGGTAAATGTACTTGGGGTCGTGCGAAACACCGGCGCCGAGGTGCTGGTGACTGCTTGCCAGCAATGCAAGCGTATGTTCCTGAATGCGGAAGTACAGTCCCAGACCGGTATCAAGGTGATGGATATCGCCGAGGTAGCTCTGGAGGCGTCAGCAGGCGAATAGGAGGTAGCATGGCCCAGGTGAAAGAATTCTTCCTGCCCGATGACCTTTACTATGATAGGAAGGAACACATGTGGGCACGGAAAGAGGGGGACCGTATACGGGTGGGACTGGATGCCTTCGGGTCCTGCGTTGCTGGAACAATAGCTTACATAAAATTTATGCCCATAGGGCGGGAGGTCAAAAAAGGCAGGGCGCTTGGTTCTATGGAGGGCGGCAAGTACGTGGGGCCGCTTAAGGCCCCTGTAGGTGGTAAAATATTGGAGTTCAACCAGCAAGTGCTGGATAACCCCAAAATGGTGAGCCAGGACCATTATGACAACGGTTGGTTCGTGGTGCTGGAGCCTTCCGATTTAGAGGCCGATAAGGCAGACCTGGCCCATGGGGAGGAAGTACAGCCCTGGCTGGCCCAAGAGCTGGAGGAATACGAAGAAAAGGACCTTATTAAAAAGGAAGAGGAACGTCAATGTGTGTGATGGATTCTGATAGAGTATGAGATGAGAACACTGATAGAGGTATTCCGCAACACTCCTGTTGGTCGCAACTGCCGGACGTTGTCTCAAAATGTGGCCCAGGTGCTACAGGCCAATGTGGAGAAGGATTTAGAGGTGCGTTTCCTGCCATTGGACTCACCGGAGGCGGAGGCTAGAGGGGTGGAAATTGCCCCGTGCCTAGTGGTCAACGGCCGCAACGTCGTGGAGGGCGTACCTGGCCCTGATGAAATTGCCCGTCTGATTGAAGAGGCTGTGCTGATTACTTTGGGTATCATACTCACACGGGGGCCTTTCAGCAGTGGGGGAGCCGAAGATGCGGTGGAGTTGGCCGCCGCCGCACGGGAATCCGGCGATAAAGTCGGGCTGTTCCTCATCAGTGATGGCGTGTGGCTGGCCCATAAAGGTCAGGAAGGCCCACTAGCAGGCCGCTTAGCGGCCTTTCAGAAGGCTGGGGGTGAGGTGCTCGTAAGCGGTGAGCACTTGGTTGCTGCCGGACTCTCTCAGGAGTCCCTCGTAGATGATGTTACGGTGCTTCCTGAACCTTACGATGAGTTGGTAGACCTGGTGATGGAACGCTGGGACAAGGCGATTATCCTATAACAGGAGGAATGTGGCCAAGACGCTGACCATACTGCTCAACCGGGGTCCCTATATTTCCGAGTATGCAGACCTGGCACTTCGGGTGGCCTTGAAAGCCAGAGAGAAAGGCCATAATGTTAACATGTATCTTTACGTGGACGGACCCTGGGTGGCCCATGTAAGGCAGGACAAGCCTTACCACAACTCGGGAATGCTCCTGCGTCAGGCCATGGAGAATGGCGTCAATGTCAAGATTTGCAACAGATGTGCGGAGGCCCGAGACCTCGTGCCCGGGGACGCGCTGGAAGGTATACCCATGGTGGGCCTGTTTGACTTCACCGAGTGGCTTCGTAAATCGGACCGGGTACTCACATTTACTGGATGAAACAAGGAGGTGAACCGTGGGTGATGTGACAGAGGGGGGAAAACAGGAGGATGACAGGTGTGGCGACGCCTGTGTGATAGACCTGAGCAAGTTACAGAGGCGGGACTCTGGGGGAGGTGGCAATTGCCGCTCCACCCTGATTATCCTCACACGAGGCACCTATGGCCATCACGATGACGCCTTCAGCGCTATACAGGTGGGCAATGCCTTGCTGGCCGAAGAGGAGCAGGCAACCCTGCTCTTGA
>JASLXN010000177.1 GCA_030740315.1 Dehalococcoidia bacterium
AGTTGAGCCCAAAGGTGCGGCTGAAACACACCTTTAGCGAACCTTTTACCTCCCTGATCTCCACCCTGCGTCCCAACAGCCTGGCCATTGAGGTAACCCCTCTATCGGTGATGCCACAGGGGCGGATAAGGCCGAAATGGCCCAAGTCCGGGTCCACATTCAGGGCAAACCCGTGTCGGGTAATCCGCCGGCTTATATGTACCCCCAGGGAGCATATCTTTTCCTCCTCCACCCATACTCCGGGATAGCCGGTGGAACGCCCGGCAGCAATGCCCCATGATGCCAGCAGGTCAATCACGGTCTGCTCTAACCCACGCACATAGTCGGTCACGGTCATGGCCCGCTGCCCCAGGTCAATAATGGGGTAGGCCACCAGTTGGCCGGGTCCGTGGTAGGTAACTCGCCCCCCCCTGTCAGTAGGTAAAACGGCAATACTATTCCGGGCCAGTGAATCAACCGAGGCCGCTACCTCATCCATGCTCCCTGAGCGGCCCACAGTGACCACCGAGGGGTGCTCCAAAAGCAACAGCGTGTTAGGGGCTTTTCCTTCTAGCCTGGCCAGTGCCAGGCACTGCTGCAACTCCAGTGCACGAGGGTAGTCAACAGTGCCCAGGTCATATACCACACAGATGTTTGAAGATGTCATACCCCCTAAATATATACCTTGTGGCCAGTTGATACCAGCTACGGAGCATGGCTAAAATGAGCCAGCGCTTGACCCATACCCCATATCCCTCCCCAGGCAGGGTTCCCAGCCATGTATGGGTGCTACGGTACGTTGCGAATATACTATTGCTGATGTAGAATTACCCCTGGGTTTCCCTCCAATGGGATGGACACCCGCAGTTTGGATAAATCGGCCCAGTGCCGGGCCAAACCGCTTAGCTGGTCACAGGCCCTACTATTTGTATTGAGCCTGTACCTTTGACTGAAAGGAGGTCATCCCAAGTATGCCAGTAAAAATAAGGAGGCCAGTGCCCTCGGATCTGGAGATTGCACAGGAGGCCGAGCTCCTGCCCATCACCGAGGTAGCCGGTAAGGCCAACATTCGGGACAACGAGCTGGAGCCTTATGGCCGTTACATGGCCAAGGTGGACTATGTGCAGCTACTGGAGCGCCTCAAGGACCGGCCCAACGGCAAGCTGATTTGTGTCACCGCCATCACACCCACTCCCTTGGGTGAGGGCAAGACGGTGACATCCTTTACACTGGGCCAGGGGTTTGCCAAGCTGGGCAAGAACATCATCAACACCTCCCGCGAGCCGTCCAAGGGGCCGACCTTCGGCATCAAAGGCGGTGCTACTGGCGGTGGCTATGCCCAGGTGTTGCCCATGGAGAACATCAACCTGCACTTCACCGGCGATATTCATGCCGTAGAGACCGCCCACAACCTGGCCGCAGCCGCCCTTGACGCCAGCATCCTTCATAAGAACACGCATAACATTGACCCTCTGAATGTGACCTGGCCCTACTGCGTAGACCTCAACTCAAGGGCACTCCGCCAAGTGGTGCTGGGGTTGGGTGGCCGGGCTAACGGATATCCCCGCACCGCGGGTTTTGATATCACGGTGGCCACGGAGACAGCCGCCATCCATGCCCTGGCCTCCGACCTGGTAGACCTTCGTCAGCGGCTAAGCCGAGCTGTGGTCGGTTACACCTACGATGCCAAGCCGGTCACCCTGGAAGACCTCCAGGTGGCCGGGACTATGGCCGTCTTGATCAAGGACGCCATCAAGCCTAACCTTTGCCAGTCCACCGAGGGCCACCCCATTCTGGTCCATGCTTTCCCCTTCGCCAATGTGGCCCACGGTAACAACTCGGTTATAGCCGACCGGGTAGCTCTGAAGCTTGCTGATTACGTGGTTACCGAGAATGGCTTCGGTTCTGACTGCGGCTTCGTCAAGATGATGGATGTCAAGTGCCGCCAAAGCGGCCTCAAGGCCGACGCCGCCGTCATCGTGGCCACGGTCCGCGCCTTGAAGCAGCACGGTGGCGCCTTCCATTTCCGCCCCGGCATGCCTTACTCAGCGGTCAAGGATGCGGCGGAGACTGAGAACTTGCCAGCATTGGACAAGGGCTGCGCCAACCTAGCCGCCCACATCAACATCGTCCGCCAGTACGGCATTCCGGCGGTGGTGGCCGTAAACCGCTTTACCTCCGATACCGAGAAGGAAATCGAGCTTGTCAAGCAGAAGGCACTGGAAGCCGGCGCCGTCGGGGTGGCCGTGTCCGAAGGCTGGGCCAATGGCGGGGACGGTGGGGTAGAGCTGGCCAAAGAGGTGCTTAAAGCCGTGGAGACGCCCCATGACATGAACCTGCTGTTCCCGGATGATATCTCCATTAAAGAGAAGATTGAGACCATCGCCACCAGAATTTACGGAGCTGACGGCGTCGACTACACCCCAGACGCCAACAACCGTATAGACCTTTTCGAGAGCCTGGGTTTCGGCAAGCTGACCATCAACATGGCCAAAACCCACCTTTCCCTGTCCCACGACCCCGCCCTGATAGGTGTGCCCAAAGGGTTCCGCCTGCCTGTACGGGAGGTCAGGGCCTCTGTAGGAGCGGGGTTCCTTTACCCCATCTGCGGTAACTTATCTACCATGCCCGGACTGCCCACCCATGCCGCGTTTATGGATGTGGATGTTGACCTCAAGACCGGGCTCACCAAGGGCTTGTTCTAACAGTAGATATACCCGGCAACTACAGGAGGCGTCCCCGAAGCGTCGGGGACGCCTCCTTTTTATCAGTTCTCTGAAGTCACTCTCAGAGGTCATGGCTTCCAATTCAGTGGGCTTCTTGTACCCCCTATACGGGCACTTTTCCACTATGCTTAGACTGCCCCATGCCGGGTTTGTGGATGTGGGTGTTTGGCCGCATGATCGGGCTCACCAAGGACCTGTTCTAACAGCAGATAGACCCGGCAACGACTGAGGGCGGCCCCGAAGCTTCTGGGCCGCCCTCTTTTAAATCAACTCTTTGAAGCCAGTCTTATGGAGCCTCCTACTTTGCGCGCCTCCGCCACCAGCCGAAGTAGGCCGCCGACAGGGCACCCGCCAATACCACTACTATGCTTATGGTCCAACCCCAGCGGAAGCCCTCCTCTTCTATGGGCACCTGTGTAGGAGTGGGCGCAGGTGCGGACGGCACAGCAGTGGGGGCAGGAACAGGAGCCGCCGTTGGCGCAGGTTTAGGCGCAGGTTTAGGCGCAGGCGCAGGTTTAGCCGCAGGTTTAGGCGTCGGCGCAGGCGCAGGTTTAGGCGTCGGCGCAGGTGTAGGCTTGGGTGTCGGGGGCAAGGTAGGTGTAGGAGTAGGAGCTGGGGCCGCTACCCGGAAAGCCCCCATCTCCCTTTCTATCCGGACCTCGTACCATGCCCACTCTGTTTCAGATACGGTGAAACTAATCTG
>JASLXN010000178.1 GCA_030740315.1 Dehalococcoidia bacterium
CAAGAAGAACTTGGAGCAGCGTGTGCGTTCCCTTGATGCCAGCGAGCGTGTGTTACAGGTCGTGATTCCTCCTGAACAGGAGATAGAGGTTCGGGGCGGTCAGAAGCGTACCGTGACCAAGAAAGTCTTCCCCGGCTATCTTCTGGTGGAAATGGTGATGGATGACAATACCTGGGCGGTGGTGCGCAACACACCTGGAGTAACGGGGTTTGTCAGCAGCCAGGACGAGGATGACCGCCTAGTGCCCGTGCCCCTGGATGAGGACCAGGTTGACTCTATCCTCAACAAAGAGCGAGAGGAACCGCACCTGCGCGTGGGCTTCAGCAAGGGCCAGGGAGTACGCGTGGTGGACGGGCCGTTCCAAGACTTCGTCGGGGTGGTAGATGAGCTAAGCATAGAGAAGGGCAAGGTGAAGGTGCTTATCTCATTCTTCGGACGGGAGACACCGGTAGAGCTTGACTTCTTACAGGTAGAGAGGATTTAGCAGGCGGATGACCTCACTGGCGGAACTCGGTGTGCCAACCGCCAGGCGGAAACCCCGTGGTGTCCCGACTCGGCATCACTCCTGGGGTGTATCAGGCGGAGTGGATCCAGCGGTCTCAGTTGGCATCGCGCGGCTGTACCAGTTGGACTGTGTGGAGGGTATGCGCCGGCTGCTGCCTGATGACTCGGTTAGCGTTGTAGTGACATCCCCGCCCTACAACATAGGCGTAAAGTATGCCAGCTACCAGGATGCCAGGCCCCGGCAGGAGTACCTGGACTGGATTGAGCGGGTCGCTAGGGAAATAAAAAGGGTTTTGGAGCCGGAAGGCTCATTTTTCCTCAATGTGGGTAACAAGCCGGATGATCCGTGGATAGCCTGGGATGTGGCCAACCGTCTGCGGCAATCTATCGTGCTGCAAAATGTCATTAGCTGGGTGAAATCAATAGCGGTGGAGAAGGAAGACCTGGGCCACCGATCCAGGATAACGGGGGATGCGGCTGTAGGCCACTACAAGCCTATAAGAAGCCCCCGGTTTGTCAACGATTGTCACGAGTTTATCTTTCAGTTTACCAAGTCTGGCAGGGTGCCGCTTGATAGATTGGCGGTGGGAGTCCCTTATCAAGACAAATCCAATGTCAGGCGGTGGAAAAATTCGGCCGAAGATAGGCGATGCCGGGGCAATACATGGTTTATTCCCTACAGCACCATTCACTCTCGGGCCGGGCAGCGGCCCCATCCTTCAACTTTCCCGGTCAAGCTTCCTCGGATGTGCGTGTTGTTGCACGGGCTTTCCCGCACTGGGTTGGTTTTGGATCCGTTTGCCGGTATAGGCACCACGGCCGTCGCCTGCATGCAGCTTGGTGTCCCAAGCGTAGGTTTTGAGATAGATGATGACTATGTGGCCTGGGCCAAGGATCGACTGAGTGAGGAGTGTGGTAAAGCTAACCACACCAGCGCCGCTTTGCATATAGCGGATGTTGGTGAAGAAGCACAGCCGGTATCACATAACACAGGAGAAGATAACATCGTAAAGATGGAGGACTGATATATGGCAAAGAAGGTGAAGGCTGTGCTGAAGCTCCAGCTCCCAGCAGGCAAGGCTACGCCGGCCCCCCCGGTGGGGCCTGCGCTGGGCCAGCACGGGGTAAACATCATGGCTTTCGTTAAGGAGTACAACGAGCGTACCAGTTCGCAGGCGGGCACGATTATACCAGCCGAGTTGACAGTCTATGAGGACCGCTCCTTCTCCTTCATTATCAAGACACCGCCGGCGGCGGAGCTGATACGAAAGGCCCTGGAAATTGAGAAGGGCAGCTCCGACCCAGGTAAAGAACGGGTCGGCAGGCTCTCCAGGGCGAATGTTAGGGAGATAGCCCAGATTAAGATGAAGGACCTTAACTCCGTTACCATGGAGGCGGCGGAGCGGATTGTAGAAGGTACGGCTCGGAGCATGGGCATTGAGGTGGAGCAATCATGACCCACAGGGGTAAACGCTATCAGGATGCCGCCAAAGCGGTGGAAAAAGACCGCCTTTACGACCCACTGGAGGCTATACAGGTCGCCAAGAAGGTGTCCTCTGTCAAGTTTGACGAGACCGTTGAGCTACATCTTCGTACCAATTTGGACTCCCGCAAAGCTGACCACCAGCTACGGGGACTGGCGATGCTGCCTCATGGGACGGGTAAAGAAGTAAAGGTGCTGGCTTTCGCCCAGGGTGAGGCCTCCACCGTGGCGGAGCAGGCTGGGGCTGATGTGGTGGGCGGGGACGAGCTTGTAAAACAGGTGGAGGGCGGCTTCCTGGATTTTGATATCGCCTTCGCTACTCAGGATATGATGGGCAAGGTCGGTAAGCTGGGAAAAGTATTGGGCCGGCGCGGCCTTATGCCCAACCCTAAGTCCGGGACGGTGGTGGCCCCCCAGGACATGCAGAGGGCCATACAGGAGGCCAAGCGGGGTCGGGTAGAGTTCCGTCTGGACCGTACCTCCATCATCCATGTGCCCATAGGCAAAATTAGCTTTGATGAGGAAAAACTGGTGGAGAACATGGCTGCCCTGGTGGAAGCGGTGAACAAAGCGCGCCCCAGTGGTGCCAAAGGGCAGTTTATAAAGAGCCTGTACCTGACATCCACCATGGGTCCCGGCATAAAGCTGGACCTCAGGCCCACCCTTAGCCTGACCACGGCTTAGGTCAGTGTCTATATTAACTGGACAATAAGTATTGGCAGAAGGGAGGACATAATGGTTGGTATAACTGGTGTAGGGGCCTACGTTCCGTTGTTCCGTCTCGGGAAGGAGACGGCAGGCTGGAAAGCTGCTGGGGAGAAGCCGGTGGCCAACTTCGATGAAGACTGTATCACCATGGCAGTGGCCGCTACCATGGACTGTTTGAACGGCGGTGATAAGTCCACAGTGGACGGCCTGTATTTCGCCACCACCACATCCCCCTATAGCGAGAAGCAGGCTGCCAGCATAATTGCCATCGCCAGCGATTTGTCGGAGAGCATGTTGGCGGTGGACTACGCCCATTCGCTGCGCAGCGGAACAGTGGCCATGAAGGCAGCCATGGACTCCGTAAAAGCTGGCTCGGCACGGCAGGCCCTAGTGGTGGTCGCGGACCAGCGCCTGGGCGCGCCGCGCTCTAGCATAGAAGCCAACAGCGGCGATGCCGCAGGGGCCGTCTTGTTGGGGGACAAGAATGTGGTGGCACAGCTAATAGACAGCCTCTCCCTGACACAGGAAATCCTGGACGTGTGGCGGGTGAGTGGTGAGACCTACCACCATACCTGGGAAGACCGTTTTGCCACTGAGGAGGGCTATAGCAAGGCCGTCGCCAAAGTGGTGGCAGACCTTCTCAAAAAGAACAACCTTGCTGTCAAAGACATCTCCCGGCTCGTCCTATCTGCCCCAGACCCCCGCAAGCA
>JASLXN010000179.1 GCA_030740315.1 Dehalococcoidia bacterium
TAACCCCGTAACCCATATGATTCAAATGCGAGGAATTGCAAAAACAAGGAGCAGGACCCATTGTCGCTAACTGAAGACATAAAGGATTTCGCCCTTGACCTGGGTTACAGCAAAGTCGGCGTTACCACCGCTGATGCCTTTACCGAATACATCGTGGATCTTGAGTCCAGATACAAAATGTATGCCTGGTATATTGAAGGCGCTTCCAAGCCAATAGCAGGAGCTGACCCCAGAAGCATCATGCCGTCGGCCAAATCCATCATAGCGGTGGTGTATGATGGCTCCAGGGAGTCCTTTCCAAAGACACTTGTGGGCAAGATAGGTCGAATCTATCAGGCGCGGTGCTACCTCACTCCCGGTCACCGCATTAACGGGGCTCGACGCCAACTAATGCGGGAGTTTTTGGAGACCCGGGGCTGTCAAATAGCCCAGCGGCTGGTTGTTCCCGAGCGTCTCGCGGGAGCGAGGGCCGGAGCAACTACCTACGGAAAAAACAACTTCGCCTTCGCTGAGGGGATAGGGTCATTCATTATAATCACGGCATTCGTAGTCGATACAGAGCTTGACTACGATGAGCCCTCCTTTGAGGTGAAATGTTCTGCCAAGTGCACCGCCTGCATTGATGCCTGCCCTACAGGTGCCCTTTACGAGCCACTAAAGCTGAACCCACATCGTTGCATCGCTTTCAACACATTTACGACTCGTGATGGGCAGTTGGGAGGGGTCACCAGCTACATTCCACCCGACATCAGGGAGAAGATGGACACCTGGATCCACGGTTGCGATATTTGCCAAGAGGTTTGCCCCAGAAACCAGAGAAGATTGAAAGCGAAGCTACCCCAGAACGAGTTTCTGGTCAAAGTGGCAGGCGATTTTGACCTCACCAGGCTCCTGAACTTGTCTGACGAATTCTACACTAAGAGTGTGCAGCCGCTGATGTACAACTACATAAAAGAGAAGAAATACTTCCAGAGAAATGCGGCCATCGCCCTAGGGAATACAGGCGACCCGGCGTTCATTCCCGCCCTTGCCCAGGCCATGCAGGATTCGAACGGGCTGGTGCGCGGCTATGCCGCTTGGGCACTGGGCAAGATTGGGGGCAGTCGGGCGAAGGAGATCCTTAAGGCCAGTCTGGCACGGGAGACAGATGAGTCCAGTAAGAAAGAGATTCACGCTGCTCTGGAAGCTGCCTGAGCGGATGAGCCATTGCCTCGTGGCACCAATAGAGGCGCTCCCCGTAATCGTATCCGGTGAGCGAATAGTTTGGTGGGGTGTCCTCTCATATGATTCCCCAAAGCGCAAACCTGGTAGCGGTACCACTGATAAGTGAAATGGCGAATCTAAAGGAAGAAATCACATCTGTAGCCCAGGGAATGGGCATGGACAAGGTTGGCTTCACCTCCAAGGAGCGTCTACAGGACGCCCCACCGTCTGGCGACCTGGGGTACATATTAGAAAGTGCCCAGTCGGCTATCTCGCTGGCTATAGCTCTGGACAAGACCGCAATACGGAGCTTTCTGAGCAAAAAAGACCAGATGGCCCATATGAATGATATGAGGCGATCGTATATAAAGCTGAAAGAGGCCGAGTTGGCCATCCAGCAGCTACTTGTGGATAGAGGGTTCGAAGCAGCGGCACATTACCCCAACTTTGATTATAGGAAAGGCCAGCAGCCCCTAGAGCGGGTACCCTTCCTGTCTCACAGATATGTGGCGGTGGCCTCGGGTATCGGATGGCTCGGTTGGAGCGGGAACCTCATTACCCCGGAATACGGAGCACCAGTGTCCCTGTCTTCCATAGTGACCTCGGCGGAATTGGAGCCAGACCCTCTGGCAGAGGGAGACATCTGCGTGGACTGCCGCCTGTGCGTTGCCGGTTGCCCCAGCCATTTTATAGCCAAATCGAGGGAAACCACAGTCACCATAGCGGGCCGTGCACAGACCCACAACAAGAAGGCACACATCCTGCGCTGCTCCGTAACCTGTGGTGCAGCAAACGGAGTAACCAACCCCGATGCTAAATGGTCAACATGGTCATACAAAGCGCTTGATTTTCCCGCACCAAGTGGCAACGATGAGGCATTTGTCCAGAAGGTTTTTGAATACGGCAAAGACCCGAGCAATCGACTGCTTAAGGCAACGCTTGAGCGCGAATCATTTATCTTGCGTGACTGGGAGCACTTTGAGCAGGTCTCGAATAATGTGCTGTTTACCTGCGGTAATTGCATGCTGATATGCTGGCCCGACATGGCAGATAGGCAGGAGAACTACCGCCTGCTCACTACATCCGGCAGGGTGATTAAAGACGATACCGGCATACGGGTGTTGCGCTCGTAGTTGCCACTCGAGGCAGCGGCTCCGCACCAGCCACCCGCTTGAGTTTCCACATACATCCGGTAATGGTGTAACCGGATACAAAACTAAAGGAGTAGATTGACGAACTATAGTCCTGTTTCAGCCACTGACCCCTATGAGCGGCGACGAGTCTCGGTGCTGGATACTGAGATGGCATACATTGATACCGGCACGGGTGCTCCGATAGTATTCCTACACGGTAACCCCACATCTTCCTATCTCTGGCGTAATATCATCCCCCATGTTGAGGGACGGGGCCGCTGCCTCGCCCCCGATTTTGTGGGCATGGGTGACTCAGGCAAGAACCCCACTGGCTCCTACCGCTTTGTGGATCATGCTCACTATCTTGACGCCTGGCTCGACACCCTCGAAGTCACTGAGAAAGTTACATTTGTGGTACACGATTGGGGCTCGGCCCTGGGATTCAACTGGGCCTGCCACCACCCTGACCGGGTCAAAAGCATCGCCTACATGGAAGCGCTTGTCAGACCCCTAACCTGGGCTGAATATAATGATGCCTCACGAGCGTTGTTTCAGGCCATACGCTCGCCAGCCGGTGAGGGAATCATCTTGGAGAAAAATGTGTTCGTGGAGCGCATACTACCGGGCAGTGTGCTACGAGGGCTGACTGAGGAAGAGATGGCAGTCTATCGCCGCCCATACCTGGAGCCTGGCGAGTCCCGGCGACCAACCTTGACTTGGCCACGAGAGATTCCTATAGAGGGAGAACCCGCCGATGTCGTGGAGATTGTGGATCGCTACGCAAAGTGGCTCGCCACCAGCCCCGTGCCGAAATTGTTCATTAATGCCGACCCTGGGGCCATCCTCATTGGTGCACAGCGGGAGTTCTGCCGCTCGTGGCCCAACCAGCAGGAGTTAACGGTCAAGGGGAGCCACTTTGTTCAAGAGGACTCTCCTGTAGAGATTGGACGGGCAATTGCGTCCTTTGTCACCTGAACGAGTGCCGCATAGGCTTTCGCTCTGGCAATAGGGCACCGTGTTGACTCGTGCCGAACCCCAATAAACCGAAGGGCG
>JASLXN010000017.1 GCA_030740315.1 Dehalococcoidia bacterium
CTGAAGATGAGATGATTGAGGCAACCCCTGGGAGCATCCGTCTGCGAAAGCGCATCGCCTCCAACGACGCCCGCTACCGGCAAAGCCGCAGCAAGGCCCGGGCACTGTCCCTCACAGATTCCTCCACCAAGGAGCGGGTGTAGGGGGCCCGGTAGGCAGATTTGTTTTTCAAACCCAGCCGCCCGCGAGGATTATTTCTGTGGGGCGAAGCTCCCCAGACCCCCAAGGTGCGGGCAGTGGCGTAGCAGCCGGGACAGAACTGGCCCTACCCCGGCACCGAAACCTGCGGCTGTAAAGCAAGCTCCACTCTCAGACTTCCCTCCGGGGGGTGGCTGTGGCGCAATTGTTGAACCGAGCAAGTCCCCAGGGCGATGCACAACCGCTATGGGCGAAATAGCGTTTGAGCGGTGTTGAGCGGTGTCCTGTCCGCTCTGCGGGCTCTGATTCTTTATTCGGAGAGGTCGCAGATGGGCATGTTGAAGTCCGGAACGCCCATCGTAGCCTGATGAGGTTCGCCGCGCATCTTTCGCTAAGCTCTCCGAAGGAGTCCGACCCGAACGGAGTATCGGACTCCGCATGGCAGAGAATCCTTCGGACAAGGTGGTGGTGGGTCAGTTTATCCATAGGGGGCCGGGGGCGCAGCACTCGGTACTACCTGTCAGGTGGGTGGGTGTGAAAGAAAAGGCTTATGCACGATAGCTATGGCTGCTTGCGGGTATCTCACCCCTCTGCTAATATGGGTGGGCGTGCACTGAATCCATTCTCGCGGACTGAGCCGATCTATGGGAGGTTAGATGGCCCGTGTATTCTCCGGTGCCCGGCCGACAGGCCGCCAGCACCTGGGCAACTATCTGGGAGCCATCCAGAACTATGTGAAGCTACAGGAGGAGCACGACTGCTTCTACTGCGTGGTGGATATCCACGCCCTCACTACCCTAGAGGAGACCAGGGAGCTACAGGGAAATATACACGAGATGGTGCTAGACTGGCTGGCCGCCGGCATGGATCCGCATAAGAGCACCATGTTTGTGCAGTCCCATGTGCCTGAGGTAATGGAGTTGTATACCCTGCTAAGTATGGTCACCCCCCTAGGGTGGCTGTTGCGGGTGCCCACCTTCAAGGAGAAGGCCCGGCAGCAGCCCGAGAATGTGAACTACGGCCTGGTGGGCTACCCTGTGCTAATGGCGTCAGATATCGTCCTCTACAAGGGGGAGATGGTGCCGGTGGGTGAGGACCAGCTACCCCACCTGGAGCTGACACGTGAGATTGTACGCCGCTTCAACAGCATCTTCGGCCCCACCTTCCCCGAGCCTAAGGCACTGCTAACCGAGACCCCTCTGGTGCTGGGGACGGACCGTCAGAAGATGAGCAAGAGCCTGAATAACCATGTGGAATTGGCGGCCACCCTTGAGGAGACCACGGAGCGGGTGAAGAGGATGATTACCGACCCGGACCGCCCCTACCGCAACCAGCCGGGCCACCCCGATAATTGCAATGTTTACACCCTAGAGCACTATTTTGCACCGGACCACTTAGAGCGGGTCTACAAGGAGTGCACCACCGCCACACTGGGCTGCGTGGAGAACAAGACCTTTCTGGCGGCCAAGATAAATGGAGCCTTGGCCCCGTTCCGGGAGCGGCGCCGGGAGCTGGCCTCGAACAACGGTTTTGTGAGAGAGGTGCTGGGCGATGGGGCAAGCCGGGCCTCGGACATCGCCCGGGAGACCCTCAAGGAAGTAAAAGAAAGAATGAACCTACAGTAAATGGCTAATCTGCCCCGCTCTCGGAGCGGACGGTCAGTACGGGAGGTAGCCTGCCAGGTGGCCCGGGAGGAAGGCGCCTTGCTGGTTGACTACTTTCGCCGTCCTCGGGAGGCACTGGGAGTGAAGTCCAAGAGTCGGGGCAATGTGGTGACTGAGGCCGACCTGCAGGGGGAGAAGCTCATTCTGAAGAGGCTAGCCGACGAGTTCCCCGGCTGGCAAGTGATGGCCGAAGAGTCCAAAGCGAAGGTCAACGACTCCCCCTACACCTGGATAGTAGACCCGCTGGACGGCACCAACAACTTTTCCTTTGGCTTGCCTTACTTCTGTGTCACTATGGCCGCCCTCCACGATCGGGAAGCGGAGTTTGGCCTGGTGTATGACCCGCTGCGGGAAGAGATGTTTTGGGCGGAACGGGGCGGGGGTGCCTACTTGAACGGGCAGCCGCTCTCGGTGTCCACAAAAGATGACCTTGTAGACTCCCTGGTGGCCCTGGATATGGGATACGACGACGCCCGCGGTACGGAGATGTTGGAGTTCCTGCGCTGCCTTTGGCCAGGGGTGTTCAGCTTTCGCATTCTTGGGTCCGGGGCGCTGGCCCTGGCTTATGTGGCGCTGGGGCGGCTGGATGCCTATATGCACCGCAGGCTTTACCCCTGGGACATCGCCGGGGGCACCCTGCTGGTCAAAGAGGCGGGCGGTGCTGTGACCGACTGGCAAGGACAACCCGTATCTCTGCAGACCCAGAGCATTGTGGCTGCTGGCCCCGGTGTTCACAGCCTGGTCATGGGCCGCATGACCGGCTTCCCCTCTTCTTAGCGGGCTGAAAAATATGGGCACTCTCTATTTGGTAGCCACCCCCATAGGCAACTTGGAAGATATCAGCCTACGGGCCATGCGGGTGCTAAAAGATGTCAGCCTCATCGCCGCCGAGGACACCCGGCGCACCCGCAAGCTCCTCTCCCACTACGATATCCACACCCCCCTCACTAGCTACCATGAGCATAACAAGCGCGCCAAGTTAGGCTTTCTGCTAAAGCGGTTGGCGGAAGGGGATGTGGCCGTGGTCTCAGAAGCGGGCACTCCCGGAATGAGCGACCCCGGCTACGAGCTGGTGGTTGCCTGCGTGGAGCGGGGTGTGGCGATGGTGGCGGTGCCTGGGGCTTCGGTGCTGCCGGCGGCGGTGGTAGTATCCGGCCTGCCCACGTCCCGGTTCCTGTTCTTGGGGTTCCTACCTCGGCGGGAGGGGGAGCGCAAGCGGCTGCTGACGGAGGTGGCCACCTTGCCCTACACCCTGGTGGCCCTGGAGGCCCCCCACCGGCTGAGACGCACCCTGGTGCTCATACGGGAGGTGCTGGGGGAGCGCCGTCTGGCATTATGTCGGGAGCTGACCAAGTTCCACGAAGAGGTGTTCCGGGGCACCCCCTCGACCGCCCTGGGACGGTTCACAGAGCCTCTGGGGGAGTTCACCCTGGTCATAGAGGGAGTAGCCTTGGAGCGCGTGGATGTGGCCGCCGTGGAGGTGGAGCTGGGCCGCCTTAAAGCGCAGGGCCTGACCGCACGGGATGCTCTGGCGGAGATGTCCGGCCTCTCCGGCCTCTCCCGCCGGGAACTCTACCGCCTATGGCTCACGCTCAAGGCCTGACGGCTCCATCCAGTCTCTAAGCGGAATCAATAGCCCTCAGAGCTCTCAGGTTGTCCCACTTTGGGAGTAGTAGTAAAATGCCTCTTAGCAGAGCATGAATACGCTTGATTTCCTCTCCATAGCCAGTGCGGTGTGCCCGGACCGTACCGCCGTGTCTTTTGAAGGCTCCCACATCAGCTTTATGGAGTTGGACGAGCGCAGCCGTCGGCTTGGAGGTGCCTTCCGCCGTTTGGGGATGGAGCCTGGGGACAAGGTAGCCATCCTGCAGGTGGGCACCCCGCAGTTTATTGAAAGCTACTTCGGCACAGCCATGGCGGGGGGGGTGTTTGTCCCTCTGAACTTCAGGGCGCGGCGGGATGAGCTTATCTATCTTATAAACCACTCGGAGGCCATGGTGCTGCTGGTGGGGGAGCGCTATGCCGGTATGGCGCGGGAAGTCCTTCCCTCCATACCCTGGGTGAAGCACATAGTGGCCTTGGACGACCCGCAGCCCGGGTGGCTATACTACGATGACCTGTTCTCCGTGCCGGATGACGGCGAGCCAATGCCCGAGATTGAAGACGATGATGTGACCCTGCTGGTATATACCTCCGGCACTTCTGGCAGGCCCAAGGTGGTGCCGCTTTCCCATGACAATATCGCCTCCTACATGGCGGACAATGTGCAGCCCGCGGATCCGGATGTGGCCGAGACCAATCTGCTCTGCGTGCCGTTGTACCATGTGGCTGGCATTCAGGGGTCGCTGGCGGCGGTCTACGGGGGTCGTACCATCGCACTGCTGCGCCAGTTTGACGCCGATGACTGGCTGAGTACCGTGCAGCAGGAGAGGGTGAACCGCAGTATGCTGGTGCCCACCATGCTTAAACGCATTATTGACTCACCGGACTTCTCCCGGTATGATCTCTCCAGCATGCGGGTGCTGACCTACGGCGCTGCGCCCATGCCCTTTGAGGTGATAAAAAAGGCCATAGATTTGATGCCTGGGGTGCGGTTCATAAACGCATTCGGGCAGACAGAGACAGCGGCCACAGTGACCGCCCTGGGCCCCGAAGACCATGACCTGTCTGGCCCCCCGGAGCAGCGGGAGAAGAACCTCAAGCGGCTGGCAGGCTCCATAGGACACCCCCTCCCAGGGGTGCAGATGGCCGTGCTGGATGAGCAGGGCCAACCCCTGCCGCCGGGAGAGGTGGGAGAAATAGTCGTACGCGGCGGCCAAGTGATGAAGGGCTACTGGAAGGACGCTCAGAAGACCGCTCAGGCCATAGATGCACAGGGCTGGCTGCACACCAGCGATATGGGGTGGCGGGACCAAGAGGACTATTTCTACTTGGCCGGTAGAGGCGACGACATGATTATCAGGGCGGGTGAGAACATTTCCCCCGAAGAGGTGGAGCAGGTGCTCCACTCCCACCCGGACATAGAGGAGGCGGCCATCATCGGGGTTCCAGACCCAGACTGGGGGCAGGAGACCCTGGCGGTGGTGGTGTTGAAGTCCGGGGTGCAGACGACCGCCGAGCAAATCACCGATTATTGCCGCCAGCGGCTTGCCAGCTTCAAGTGCCCCAAATCAGTGGTGTTTGTGGATACCCTGCCCCGCAACCCTATGGGCAAGGTGGTGCGGAGGGTGCTGCGGGACCAGTACGGCGCGGCTCCGGTCAGCTAAGAATACCCTCGCGGTTTAGCTCTTCCATCTCCTGGGGCGAAATCTTGCACAGTTCCCGGTAGACATAGTCGTTGTCCTCACCCACCCGGTGCATCGGGCCGAACTGGCAGGGGGTTTCCGAGAAGTGGATGGGCACCGACCACGCTTTCACCTGGCCCCCGTTCTCCCATTCACTGCCCGGTTTGTCCCGCTCCGGTATATAGAAGTGGGTGTCCCGGTAGAACTCCCTATCCTGTAGCTGAGGGCTTTCGGCCAGATCCTGTCCTTTGGAAACCACCCCCGCTGGCACACCTGCCTGCTGAAGCCGTTGCATGACTTCCACGGCGGTGAGGCCGCGGGTCCACTGTGAGATTAGCTGGTCAAGTGCCTCAGCGTTCCGTACCCGGTCGGCGGCGGTTGTGAAACGGCTATCCTGTGACCAGGCCGGGCTGCCCATGGCCTGGATCAGGCCGCTCCACTCCTCTGGGGTGAAAGCGGATATAGTACACCAGGAATCCTCCCCCTGGCAGGGGTAGGTGTTGTGAGGAGCAGCGAACCGGTGCCGATTAGCCATCCGGGGTGGGAAGCGTCCGTTGGCCTGGAAGTCCAGCACCGCAGGGCCTACCGTAATGGCCCCTGACTTGAAGATGGAGCACTCCATAAAGGCGGTCTTGCCAGTGCGGCGACGGCGGAGGAGGGCGGCTATGATGGCGGTGGGTTGGAACACCCCGGCGTGATAGTCCGAGTAGGAGTTATTGGCGGTCCCTGGGGTATCGTCGCCGTCGGGCCCTGTCATGGGCGATATGCCGCACAGGTGCTGAATCAGGTTGCCGAAGGTCTTGTACTCCCCATACGGTCCCTGGCTCCCGGCGCCAGTCTGCCACAGCACTATGATGTTGGGGTTCATCTCCCTTATCTGCGGGAAGTCAAAGCCCCAATCCCGGAGCACGCGGCGGCGGAAGTTGGTTATGAACACATCGCTTATCTTGAACAGCTTCTCCAGGACGGGTTTGGCCTTGGGGTTGCGCACATCCAGGGTGATGCGCCGCTTCAGGGCCTGGTACTCCGGCTGCCCAACACCGGGCTGCCAGCCTGGTATGTAGTTCATATCGTCCAGCACCCGGTTGGTCTCCAGCTTTATGACCTCTGCCCCCATGGCGGCCAGATAGCGTCCGGTAAGGGGCAGCGCTACCAGGGGTCCCAACTCCAGCACCCTTACCCCTCTCAAGATTCTCTGTGGCATCATATCAGTCCTTCGTTCCTCAGCGCTCCCAGTTCAGTGGCGGAGAGCCCCAGTTCATGGCAGTAGATGGCCTCGTTGTCCTCCCCAACCAGAGGCGCCGCTTTCCGTGGGGGGTGGATGATATCGGTATCAAAAGCGCCCCGGGGGTATTTCAGCTTGCCCACCACCGGGTGGTCCAACTCAATCCAGAAGTCACCAACAGCCAGGTGGGGGTCGTTTAGCATATCTTCCACCGTAGCCACCGGGAGCACCGCTAAGTTGCGCTTCTGGCCCTCGGTGAACAGTTCCTGGCGGGTCAAACCGGCAAGGAACCCGATGACATAGGCTATTATTTCATCGTAGTAAGCCTGACGGGCGTGTGTACCTCCCTTATACTTGTCGTCCAGGATGGCGTCGTCGCCGGTAGCCTCGACCATCCACTGGGCCAGGGACTCCCACTCACCCGCCGAGACCACGCCCAAGGCAATCCAGCCGTCTTGGCAAGGAAACACCCCCATGGGCACTGTCATACGAGAGCGCACCCCGGGGCGGCCCACATTGGTCTGGCTGAGGAGCCAGGCGACGGCGGGGTGGTTCTCCGTATAGTAGGTAAGCAGGGCCTCCATCGCCGACACCTCAATGTACTGGCCCTCGCCCGAGGCCAGCTCCCGGTTATACAACGCCGCCACGATGCCTAAGGCGGCGTACTGCGCCCCGGGGAAGTGGGACTGCTCATTGCCCTGCCGGGTGGGGGGCCATTCCGGCTCGCCGGTAATCTGCATCCAGCCGCTCATACCCATCAAAACCAGGTCAGAGGCCTTATAGTCCTTGTAGGGGCCGGTCTGTCCGAAGGGGCTGACCGCGGCCATCACTATGCCAGGGTTTATGCTACGGAGCTGCTCGTAGCCCAGCCCAATGCGGTCCATGTAGCCGGGGGCGAAGCCCTCCACCACTACATCCGCCCTAGCGACCAGCTTTTTGAAAAGGGCCTGTCCCTCCGGCTGCTCCAAGTCCAGGGTGATAGACCGCTTGCCGGTGTTGTAGTACATGAAGTATAGGCTATGCTCCGGGTGCGGCACATCTTTAAAGAAGGGGCCCCGTTGCCGCAGGGGGTCACCGGTGGGCGGCTCTATGCGGATAACCTCGGCGCCCAGGTCCGCCAGTAGCTTGGTGCAGAAGACCCCTAACTCCCGCGTCAGGTCCAGCACCCGGAAACCGGACAGAAGCTGGTCTTCATCAGTTGCGAGGGGTGTGGGATTTGTGGACACAGCCTGTACCGGCTGCGGTGTTCCAGGCGTTTGCTGCGTGGGTGTCGCTGGAGCGCCTGGCGGAGGTGGTGCAGGGGGCTGCGAGGTGCCACCTATGAACCAAGCGCCGGGGGTGATAGACCGCCAGCTTTCCTGCCTATCCGTTGCCATGGGTGCTATCCTCCTGTGTTCACTGCCCCCAGACTTCAGCGCCGGGGGTGATAGACCGCCAGCCGCTGGTTGACGGCTGCCAGGCTGGAGTTGCCGGTGCCGCTACCGTAGCCGTACGCAAGGCCTCTTGTGGGGATCGGGAGAGGGGGGCGCGGCTTGTCCGCTTGCGCCAGAACTGGGGTTGCCGCTTCTCGTAGAAGGCGTTAGGGCCCTCATCCTTCTCCTCGCTCAGGGGGAAGCCCGGGGCGCGCTCATTTAGCAAACGCCCCATGGGGCCGGTAGCTCCCAGCAGCACATCCATCTGGGCGTCAAAACTGGCCTTAAGTAACTCTATACAGGTGGGGCTCATGGACAGCAACTCCTCGCACCATGTGTCCACCTCTGTGTCCATCTGGTCTATGGGCACTACATTGTTCACCAACCCCATCTCCAAGGCCTGCTGAGCAGTATATCGCCGGCAGAGGTACCATATCTCGCGGGCCTTTTTGGCCCCCACAATATTGGTCAAGTAGCTCACCAGCCAGCCGTGTGCCGGGCTGGCCACCCGGGGCCCGTTCTGTCCGAAGACGGCGTTGTCAGCGGCTATGGTGAAATCACAGCAGTAGGCGGTATGGTTTCCAGCGCCGATGGCATAGCCCCTAACCGCGGCGATACTGGGAATCCGGCAATTTCTCAGGGAATCATTGACCTGCATCTGGGCCTGGGCCTCCGGGTTATCAAACTGGCTGCGGAACTCGGGGGTGCTCTCCCACTTGACATCGCCCCCGCTGCTGAAGGCGTTGTCCCCGGCGCCGGTGAGTACTAACGCGCCGAGGTTGCTATCATCGCTGGCGTTGTTTATTGCCAACACCATCTCTCGGAAGGTGTGCCCCGTAGTGGCGTTGAGCACCTGGGGCCGGTTGATAGTTATCCGGGCCACCCCGCCACCCATCTCTACATGCTGTTTCTTCTCATAGATTATATCGGTGAATTCAAATCCTGGGACACGCTGCCACGCCGACCAAGCCATAGCTTATTCCTCCTCTTGTTGCTTTATGGTGCGGGGTATCCGTGGGGAGTGCGTCAGAGGGCGCCCCCCCCACCGGCAATGGCTGACATAAAGGTTACATCATCGCGCTCGGACAGCGGTGTCTGCCACCCCGTAAACTGCTTGCCGTTGACCAGTACCATCATCCCCGGGCTGAGGTTCTGCTGCGGGTCCCGCAGCACATGGGTAAAGCCCTGCCCGTAGGCGGTCTCCAAGGCATGTGCCAGCCCCTCCAAAGTGGCCTGGTCAAGTTTTATGGTGTCTATCTCTTTGCCGGTTATGTTCCGGAACGAGCCGTAGAAGCGGACCCTGACCTCAGCCATGGAAACCTCCTAACGGGGTCAAGAACAATACTTCATCCCCATCATACAGCGACGCCTCCCATTCCCTGGACCGCCCGTTCACCAGCACCGATACGCCACTGCACATTTTTCCGGAATCGGCCCAGATGGCTTGAAGGAACTGCCGCCCATATATGCGCCCCAAGGTGGGACTGGAGATTTCCAGCAATTCGTCCTTTCTCCGAACCCTTTCTTCAAAAACGCCCTGAAAGCGGATGTGAAGCCTGGTCACCTGAATGACTCCTAAAGGATACCTCCGAAGGCTGTTAGGAACAGCACCTCATCACCGTCCAGGAGAGGTGCGTCCCAGTTGTTGGGCTGTCCGTTAACTAGGACCGACATACCGGCCCCCATCTTGTGGGGGGCGCCAGACACCAGTTTGGAGAAGCGTGGGCCATAAAGGCCCTCCAAGGTGGCTACGGTGGTATTCAGGGTGGGGTTGGGCAACTCCAGAGCCTGGTCTTTCCGCTGTGTCAGCTCCTTAAAAACACCCTGGAAGCGGAGGTTCAGCCTGGTCATTCCCCCCCTTTAGCCTACCAGGAACCCTTCTCGAGCCAGGACATCCGCGACATCCTTCAGGTCAAGGTCTTCCAGTGTCTCCCGTTTCTGAAGGCTGGTGGCGGGGTCCCATCCCTGCCACATATAGTACTCGGTGAGGGTATGGTCCAGATAGTCGCTCGCTTTAATACCTGCGGGTGTGGGGCCGGGATCCGCCAGGGGTTCGTTCATCCAGCGGTCACACAGCAGGTCGTCTTGGCGGGCATAGCCCAGACGGCTGTTAAAGGCCTTCTCCATGTTGGCGGTGCGCTTGCCCACCAGGTATATCTCCTCCGGGGTGATAGGCATGCCGGTGACGGCCGTATAGGCTGCGGTATGAGTGCCCGGCGGCAGGTTAATGGGGTCAAACAGGGCCACTAGGATGCAGACCCCCAGGCAGTTGTAGGTGCAGGTGATGTGCTCGGTGATGGCGGAGAGACCTCCTTTGAGGTCGGGCACAAACCGGTGTCCGGCATCGGGTCTGCCCAGCAGGGCCTCGGAGATATCCGTCCGGCCCATCTTGTCCACCAGAGTGACCGCTTTAAGGTGGTCGCAGCCCCGGGAGGACACGGCCATGTTGGTCATCCAGGTGCCGAAGGGGCGTAGCTCCTCGTTGATAACAGAGCCCCCCTTGCCGTAGACGCAGTACTTGAGCACCGGCACGCCCTTTATCTCCTCGAGCCTGCTACCTCCCTGGAAGGCGCCGCCGCGGAAAATCTCTCCCAAGCGGTTGCGCTGGAAGACGATGGACTCCATCACCTTATCCACTGCATCCACATTGCCCCACTCCATGGTTATCGGCTCACCCGTCCACTCCTGCATATCCCGCGCCGTCACGATGCCCCGCTCCCACAACTCCATGAGGAAGGCGCAGATATTGCCTATCTCCAGAAAATCTACGGCGTAGTCGGAGGTGATTGCATAGAAATGGCTGATGGCGGCGTAGTCCGGTATGTTGCACATGGACCCGAACGATGCCACGGTGAGGTATTCGGGTTTGTCGCCGACCCCCCGGTATTTGTGGGCCAGGGGTGTCTCGTGGCCCTCAACGCGGTGGAAGGCGGAGCAGGCGGTGGAGCAGCCCGGGGAGCAGGCGATAGGCCGAATTTTTAATAGGGAGGTGTAGACGCTGGCGGTTATCTTATCATGCAGTTCCGGGGGGTTGACTATGCCCTGGCTGTTCTTGTAGGGATTACTGCCCACCGTATCGTATATATCCACGGCCTGCAGGGTGCCCTCTTTCTTCCATGTCTCCATGATGGGCAGCGCCTGCATGCGCTCAATCATGTCCACGGACTGGTTGAAGAACGTTTGAGGGTCTGTGGCCCGGATGCCTTTGGTGCCTTTGAAGGCGATAGCCTTGAGGTTTTTGGATCCCATCACCGCACCGCCGCCGCAACGCCCGGCGGAGCGCCAGCCGCTATTGGTGATGCTGGCAAAGGTCACCAGGTTCTCCCCAGCGGGGCCGATGCAGGCAGTCTCCACCTCATTGTCCCCCACCTCCGCTTTAATGGCGTTGTTGGCCTCTTTGGCCCCCCTGCCCCATATCCTGCCGGCGTCCCGTAGCTCCACCTGGTCGTTGTTGATATATAGGTATACCGGGCGGCGCGCCCGCCCCGTTATTACCAGGTGGTCATAGCCCGCCCAGCGCATCATGGAGCCGAAGACTCCCCCGGCCACCGAATCAGCGAACATGTTATAGGCCGGGCCTTTGAAGGTGAATTTGGTCTTGCTCCCCTGGCCGAAGGAGGTGCCCCCCAGGGGTCCCAAGCCTATTATGAGCACATTGTCCGGGCTGAGGGGGTCTATTTTGGGGTCCACCTTGAGGAAGTGCTCCCAAAGCAACCAGTCGTTGATGCCCTCGCCGCCGATGAACTTCCTGGCTATATCCCTGGGGATAGGCTCACGGGTCACCATCTCGCTGCTCAGGTCAATTCTAAGTATATCGCCATACATGGGCAACTCCTGTTATTTCTGCGGATTCCTCAGGTTGAGCAGGCGTTTGATGCGGGTGGCCTCCGCAGGCTCCACAAAGGCCAGGGCCGCTACTTTGCCCCCCGGCCAGTGGGGTGGGTGGAACTCCGGCCGGTCCTGGCAAACCGTCACGCACGCCGGGTTGCCGCCGCAGAGGTCACATTTCAGTATCTGTCCCTGGGGAGCTATTTGAATGGAGCCGAAGGGGCAGGCATGTACGCAGTTATAGCACCGGGTACACTTGCCCTCATCAAACATCACCACTCCTGGCAGATTGGAGGCCCAGAACAGGGCTTTGGTGGGGCAGGACTGCTCGCAAGGGGCTGGGTTGCAGTGGTGACAGATGGTAGGCTCTATGATGCCCTCTTCCCGTATCTGGTTGACCCTTATACGGGACAGGTACGGGTTCATGATGCCCTCGTGGGTCAGCGAGCAGGCCAGCTCACATAGCTGGCAGCCTACACAAACCCCCTGCAGGACTATTAGGTCTTTTTGCACCGGCACCCCAGAGGGGGATAGCACCACAGGGGCCGCCAAGTCGCTCTTTTCCTGTGGCGGTGCCACAACATGTGGTATCCAGTTGGGCGACGGTGGTGGGGTGGGGGTGGAGTGGGGCACCGATATACTGGGCGTGGTGGGTGGTGCCTGGATAATTGAGGAAGACGGTACCACTATCGTGGGTGTCGGTGCAGAGGTGGGTGGCGGGGTGGTGGTAGGTGGTGGTGGTGGGGAAGGAGCAATGCCCGCTCCTCCCGCTCCCATTGAAGGGGCCGGTGGGGGTGGGGGGGGCAAGCCTGCCCCCGGGGTGGGGGCCGGAGAAGCGCCGGCTGCAGGGGTGGGGGCCGCAGGCGCCGGTGCGCTGGAAGGTAGAGTGATGGCGTTCACAGGGCAGTTCTTGACGCACATCTCGCACATCACGCACTTCTCAGGCCTGGTGGGTACCGCCTTTCTGTTTACAAGGTCAAAAACACCGGTGGGGCAAACACGGACGCAGTTGCCACAGCCGGTGCACAAACCCCGGTCAACCGTAACCTGTGAAACTAGTGGTGTGGTCATCAGGACGCCTCTTTCTGTTACAGGTCGTAAAGCTCTAGAAACTCGGGTGTGGGGTTGGGAATGACCGTGCCCCGTATCTGGACGCCTCCGGAGTCCGTATAGCTGCTGAGCGCGGAGTTTACCGCCTGACTTACGGCGTTTATGTCTCCTGCCACATAGACCGCAATCCAAATACCGCCCACTAGGTCATACTTGATGGTGCGGACATTGGCCGACTTGAGCATTTGGTCCAGCCCTGCGGTGGCTACTCCCCAGCTATTTGTCTCTAGAATGCCTATGGCGTGACGCTGCATCATGGTCTAACCCTCCTCTTGGCCCTGCTGCTCAGCGGGCTCGGCCTTTTTCTCAGCCTTGGTGGGGCGCGGGGTATCACCGTCGGCCGGGGGTGCTGAAAGCCGCAGTCGGTGTGGGAGGGCCAGGCTGAAGCCAGTGATAGTACTGATGTCGTACCGAGACGGGATGGTCTCCGCCGTGTCAACCTCGGGGCGGGCCATAATATCGCTGCTGACAAAACGGCCGCCGTCTCTGGCCATGGCGGATGCCCCGTCCACCGCCGTGCGCACCGCACCCACATCTCCCTGTGCCCACAGCACATAGCGGGGCGGGATGCCGCCGTATCCTGAGAAGCTGACATTGGCCCCTTTCAGCATCATGTCTAGGGCCAGAATGGCGCTTACGAAACCCAGGACCTCAACATAACCGATGGAGTTCCCAGAGACCTGTCTCTGCCGGGAGGGTGCCCGGCCGCTTACCCAGTCCCAGGTCTGAGGGGCTGGGTTGGCCAGCAGGCAGGAGTTGAGGGCCGGGAAAGGCAACGGGCCGCCCAGTACCTTGCTAATGGCGTCCGCGGCCACTCCTGTCTGGGTAAGCCTGTCCGCCGCCCGGTGCCCTGCCTCCACGGACGCGCGCACCGCTCCGACATTGCCGGCGATGCAGCAGATGGCCCATCCCAGGCCTATCTTCTCCCAGCGGACTACTTCTACATTAGCCGCCTTGAGCATGGCATCTGTGGATTCCACCAGGGGCAGCAGCCCCAAAGTCTCTACCACCCCCAGGCTCCCTTGGCGAATTTCCGGGTTGTTTGCTTGAGCCATTTATCCCCTTTCCTACTGAGCCTGAGCCTCAATCCCGAACAGAGGAAGAAGATCGGGATGAGGGTTAGGAATCACGGTGCTTTGTGACTCTCCCTTTTGGGAGGCCGCGGCTTGTCCGGACTCAATTGCGGTCTGCACCGAACCCAACTCGCCTGTGACGAAGGTGACCAGCCAGGCCAAGCCGGCTCGGATGAACTTGACGGGCTTCACCCGGGAGGCCTTGAACATGGCATCAGAGCCTTCGCTGGATGCGGCCAGCCCTTTGGTCTCCAGGATACCCAGGGAAGGTATGTAGTCTCCGCTTCCTTCAGAACTGCCAGGCTCGGCACCGATGATGCCGAACAGCAGGGGGAATGGGTTGGCCAGCAGGCTGCCATATACCTCGCCGCTGGTGCGCTGGGCGGTCTGCACCCCCACATCCAAGGCGGTGCGGGCGTCGCCAATCTCTCCCGATAGGCACAGGGTGTGGTTGCGTAGCCCAATCCAGCGGTAGTTAAATAGTTGTACATTGGCTGCCTTGAGCATGGCATCAGCGGATTCCACCAGGGGCAGCACGCCGTCTGACTGGAGGGAGCCCAGGGCCATCATGGGCCTTGACCCGCCCCATGCCGCATCGGCCTGGGCCTCAGCCGTCTGCCCTCCGGACCCTTTGGCCTGGGATGTGCCCAAGATGTTGGACACCTGCCCTATTTGGGGATTGGCCAGTACCATGGACATGGCCCGGCTGGAGCGGGAAGCGGCATTAGTCCCGGCTTCCACTGCGGTACGCACCGCTCCCACATCACCCTGGACATACAGGCACAACAGCCCGATTCCGGCGCTGTCCGTCCTTACGGGAACCACATCTGCGGCTTTCAGTGCGGCATCGGCGGCCTCCAGAAACGGGGGAAACCCGTAGACCTCCAAAGCGCCTAACGCTTCCCTTGGCATCTGCCCTCCTTATTATCTGATTTATAGCGCAGCAGCCGGTTGCTGCTGTTGCCCGGCTGCATCATAGCACACCTTGAACTGTTGAACCCGCTTTGGCCACTGCTAGGATGCTCCTGAATATGTGCCTTTGCCAACTGCCTCTTTTCAGACTCAGTCACGGCGATTTGCGCAGGCTCACCGAATCTACAATACCCACAATGGCAGCATCTACGGCGGTACCCATCCTTTTATAAGACTCCAAAGCCCTCGTGGCAGCGCCGCCGGTCATGTATATCACCCGCTGTCCCTCCCCGACGCCGATGGGGTCCACCGCTACTAGGGTGCCCCCCTGACGGGTTCCCTCAGGGCTCAACTGGTGGACGATGACTAGAGTGAGGCCCCGCAGGGTTTCCATCTTCTGCGTGGAGGACACCCGGCCGATTATCTCTCCCAGTTGCATCAGTTCCCCCCCGCTGTCGCGGCGCTGCGCCTCCGGTCGGCACCTAGCCACTGGCCACCTAACTGCTGCTCCACGGCGCTCATGGCCGTATCCACCGCTTCCGAGGTGCCGAAGACCCCCAGCAGCGAGAAATGCTGAGGACACAGCCCCAGTACCTCGGCCACTTGGACGGGTGCTGCCTTGCCGACTACATCGGACGCTGCCAGCATCTCTATTACATATCCTTGTATGAGCCCGATGGTATCAAACTGGAAACCGTCAAATTTCTCTTTGGTGCCCCGCCACAGGCGGGTCTTGAGAAGCTCAGCCGTGTCATCGGTCGGCTGGCGGATTAGTCTAAGTTGAATCAACGCCGTTTTCTCCTGGTCTGTTTCCTGGTTACCCGTGCCGGGACCTCGCGGGGTGATTCGGGTAAGCTCATCTCCTGTGCTTCGGACAGACTGGACCCGGTGTCCCGGTGCTGGGCCAATACCACCTCCATGTTGTCGGCGGTGCGGGGAATGAGGCCCGACGCCACTAAATCTCCCACCCGCTGGGCAGCCCGCTTGCCGGACTCAATGGCGTGTTCCACCGAGGCCAGGTCGCCACTGACGATGGCCATAAACTGCTCCTCGGACCTGTCGTAGCCCTCAAGTTCCACATGCGCTGCCTTGGATACGGCATCCATGGCTGCAATAACGGGGACAAAACCCCTGGTCTCTATTAGTCCTATGGCCCGTTCCCGGTCCTGCCCCACCACCGGCAGTCTGAAGGAAAAGGGCGCCTCCTGGATACCGTTGGCGGTTAGGAAGCGGGCGAAAGCCGGGTGCGGATTGGGAATGACGGTGGTCCTGGCTTCACCGGACTGGGAAGCCATGGCCAGTCCCGCATCAACAGCCTCCCTGACGGCGCCTATCTCGCCCATCACCCATGCAGATGTTAGGCAGCCTCCTATGTGTTCGCTGCGCACCAGTTCCACCTGTGCGGTCTTGAGCATGGCATCCAGCCCTTTGACCAGGCCTACAAAGACGGTAGTTTCCAGTACTCCCAGGCTGTAGCCTATCCTGGCCGGTATCTGCGGCTTGGTGGTCAGGCCCGCCACCAGCATCTGGTTGAGTTGGGCCGTGGGGTTGGCCAGAACCAGTGTGGAAGCCGGGCCGTGCTGCTGGGCCACCGACGTGCCCACCTCCACGCCCATCTGCACCGAGGACAACTCCCCCTGCACCCCTACCGCCATACGGCCCCCACCCGCTTTCATGTAGAGAAAGAACTCCACCTCAGCGGATTTGAAGACAGCGTCCACTATCTCCAC
>JASLXN010000180.1 GCA_030740315.1 Dehalococcoidia bacterium
AGAGGCGCGGTCCACACCAAGGCGGAGCACGAGTTCATCAATCCTGTGCGGCCGGGTAAGCGCTACACTGTGCGGGGAAAGGTTGCAGACAGGTACCAGAAGAAGGGCAGAGACTATGTCATCATTGAGTCGGTCACCACCGACCAAGATGGCGTGGACATAGTAAGGAGCCGCAACATTCTTTTACTCAGCCTGAAAGCGAGGACAGAGCAATGACAGGCATACCCAAAGATGTAGGAGTCGGATATGAGCTTCCTACCGTATCCAAGGAAGTAACCCTGAAGAAGATGCGAGCCTACTCCGGTTGGCCGCACCGCAATATTCACACGGACGACGAGGTGGCTCGCCATGCTGGCCTGCCAGGTGCTGTCTGCCAGGGCACCCAGCACCTGTCTTATCTCTCAGAGGTCCTAAAGAGGTTCTTCGGAGAGTACTGGATGAGGGGTGGCAAACTTAGTGTTACCTTCATCGGGCTGGTCATGCCCGGGGATGTGCTAACTCCCAGAGCTATAGTCAGAGAGAAAGTTCCCGAGGACGAAGGGTGGTGCCTCAACCTCGAGGTATGGATGGAGAACCAGCGAGGCGAAAGGGTAGTGGTCGGAACAGCCAGCGCTCGCATGCCGTCCTGAGTGCTGACCCTCGGTATGTCGGGGCTTGGCATGAGGACTGGCCCCCTTTTTTCCATGGGCTGATGGGGGTAGGCGGCAAGAGTGTACAAGTGGCTGTAAATGAGATTCGGAGCGGCCACTCCGTTGGCCATTTCCTGGGCGGCTAGATTGCCGTGGAGACTGCCATTGACTCAATACCGACCCGCAAGTGGCCTTGACAGCCTGGGACTACAGCTACATGATGGGTGCTGGAAACGAGGAGGGAAGAGAACTGCCTGCTTGCAAATCAAGGGGAGCGCTCCCGGCTCCGGGTGCATAACTCCGGAAAGGCGGCCCGTAAAATGGCACAGTTTGAGCAGCGCCCCACAGGGGCTGTCATACGCCATACCTAACCGGCATCTCCCGCCGCCACTATAGCTCTATGGCATCTCCATACTTGACCAAGTGCAGATCAACCTCAGGCACTTTCTTCATCAAGCTAACAAATGTATCCACCCCACCCAGAGTCTGTGCTATCAGAGGGAATTGTTTCAGGAACCCAGCCATCTCTTCAGGATGGGGGGCGTCCTCCGGCCGGGAGAAGTCATGGTAAGGCATCACCATCTTAGGGCGAATAGCCTCCACCGCATACACCGCCTGCTCTGGGGTCAAGCCCACCATGGAGCCGATGGGAAGGATGGCCAGGTCTGGCTTGAAGAATTCCCCCACCACGAATTTCATGTCGGCCGTAAGCCCGGTGTCTCCGGCCACATAAACCCTGTACCCTTCCTCAAATTCTATGACGTAGCCCACGGCTGCCCCAAGGAACGTCGTCTGCTTCTTCTCAATGTCGGAGAAACTGGAGGTGTGGGCGGCGTTTACCATTGAGTACCTTACACCTTCGAGCTCAAGGCTGCCCCCTTTGTTCATGGGGACTACATTCTGCTTGCCTTGAAAGATAAGCTCCAGGGCCAGTTCCCAACAGGCGATAATGTTAGCCTTGCTGGAGGCCTGGCATACCTTATCCAGGCCCATCATATGGTCAAAATGCCCATGAGTAATCAGTACGGTATCCACATCTGACCAGCGAGATGGCCCCTGCCACTCTCCGGGACAGGTAGGGTTCCCATCTATCCACGGGTCTACAACTATGACCTTGCCTTTAGAAGATTCGAACCTCAGCATAGAATGGCCTAACCTGAGCAGCTTCACCGTCACTCCTTTCCAACCTGAGCGGCTGTGTAAATATGTTAAGGTTTTCTCCACCCCTTAGACAAGGGCATATGTTGAAGGCCACCGGGCTCGTAGTGAAGGCCCCTTTTGGAATCCCAGATATTGCTCTATAGGGGTTGGTTCTTCGCCGGAATTTCGCCTCGTTGCCTCCGAGAATGAATGAGGCTATAATCCCACCAGAACCGGGCTGACTATAGGTTATCAAGGGTTACGGTATATTTCAGAATGGCTGCCCTACCTACCGCCTCCCGAACTGCTTGTCTATGTTGGAGGAGGAGAAGTGTAGCATGACGGGGCGGCCGTGGGGGCAGATGTAGGGCTGGTTGCAGTCCTCTAGACCCCTCAGCAACTCCCGCATCTCATCCAAGCTCAGGGACTGCCCTGCCCGCACTGCTCCGTGGCAGGCCAGGGAGGTCGCGATGCGACGGGGCCACTCCGCCTCTCCACCCCTATCCAGTGAGCCCAATACTTCCTCCAGCGCCTGCTTCACCCCCGTCCCCTGCAGCATGGCGGGCACTGCACGCACCAGGAGGTTCCCCTCTCCGAAAGGCTCTACGGTGAACCCATAACCGGACAGGGCTTCTCCTCCGTACTCCAGGGCGCTCTGCTGGCGGCGGTCCATCTCTAGCACCATTGGCTCCAATAAACCCTGCACCTCCACCGTCTGCTTATCCCTTTGTGCCATGAGCCTCTCGTAGAGGATGCGCTCATGGACGGTGTGCTGATCCATGAGGTAAAGGCCGTCCGGCCCTTCGGCCACGATGTAGTTGTTGCACACTTGGCCTACCGGCCTCAGCACTGAGGGAGACGTGGACGATACCTGGGTCATCGCCGGGCCAGCGGCGGGCGAGGTATGGGCCGTGAACAGAGCGGGCTGCCGACCTCCAGCAGGTACACCCTGGCCCATCCCGCGGTTCATCCAGGACGGCCGAGCCTCCATGCGGGGCACTGGCATGTGGTCCAATGCTTTGCACACTGCGTCCTGTATGGCCGCGGTCACTATGCGCTGGTCCCTGAACTTGACTTCCGCCTTGGCGGGGTGAATGTTCACATCAAGGTCCTCCGGGGGGATATCGAGGTGGAGGACGGCCATCGGGTGGCGGCCACTGCTCAGCAGCCCCTGGTAGGCGTCCTCCAGCGCCCAGGACAGCATCGGGTTGCGCACCCAGCGCCGGTTGACGAAGAAGCTCTGGTGGGACCGGTTGGAGCGGGTGAGTGAGGGGGGGCTTATCAGCCCGGTTACATTCTTCCCTTCAACCTCCAGAAGGGCCTCTGACACCTCTAGGTTATACACCTCCAGAGAGGCCTGTCGTAGATCAGCATCGCCAGAGGTACGCAGCGCCTGCCGACCCTCAAGGTATAGATTGAATTTTACCCCCGGGAAAGCTAGGGCGTAATGGCTGACCACCGCGCTAGTATGTCCGTTCTCCGTGGGACGGGACTTGAGGAACTTGAGGCGGGCGGGGAAACCCCGGAACAGGTACCGTACGGTGATAGTGGTGCCCGGGGGTCTGGCACGGCTGCGACGCTGCAAGGTC
>JASLXN010000181.1 GCA_030740315.1 Dehalococcoidia bacterium
CGCTTCCCGCTCCGGGTGGAACTCAACCGCCTCTCGCGGCAGGACATGGAGAGGATTCTGGTGGAGCCCCAGAACTCCCTTACTAAGCAATATCAGGCGCTACTGGCCACCGAAGATGTGGAGGTGGAGTTCACTGATGATGGTGTGGCGGAATTAGCCTCGCTGGCGGAGGAGACTAATCTGAGGATGGAGAATATCGGTGCCCGGCGCCTGTATACTATCATGGAGCAGGTGTTAGAAGAGCTTAACTTTAGTGCCCCCGAAAGACAGGGGGAAAAGGTAGCGGTGGACACCGCTTATGTGCGGAGCCACCTTGGGGGTCTGTTAACGGACGAAGACCTCAGCCGGTATATCCTGTAGGAGAGGTGATGATTCAGGAGGCTACAGCAAACCCCACAGTCGTTTCTATCAAGCTCCTGTTGGAATCAGGAGCGCACTTCGGCCACCAGACCAGCCGGTGGCACCCTCAGATGAAGCGCTACATCTTCACACAGCGCAACGGCATCCACATATTAGACCTGCAACAGACGGTGGGGCTTATGGAACAAGCCCGAGGCTACGTCCGCCAGTTAGTTGCAGACGGCGGTTCTATACTCTTCGTCGGCACCAAAAAGCAGGCGCAGGAAGCCGTAGAGCAGGAGGCACAGCGCTGCGAGATGTTTTATGTAAACCAGCGCTGGCTGGGGGGAATGCTGACAAACTTCACCACCATCCAGTCCCGTATAGACTATCTTGTCCGAATGGAGGACAGGGAGGCCCGCGGTGAGCTGGAAACGCTTCCTAAGAAAGAGGTCATCAAGCTCCAGGAGGAGATGCGCCGGCTCAACCGCCTCATGGGTGGATTCAAAGAGCTAACCTCCCTGCCTTCGGCCCTGTTCATAGTAGACCCCACCCGAGAGAAAATCGCCGTGGCGGAGGCCCGCAAAACGGGCACCCCCATCATTGCCATCGTGGACACTAACTGTGACCCCCGCGGGATAGACTGCCCCATCCCCTCTAATGACGACGCCATCCGTGCCATAAGGCTTGTCATCTCCAAAATCGCTGACGCCGTCCTGGAGGGCAAGGCTCTCCGCGAAGAATCCCAGGCAGTGCTTGTACCCGAAGGAGAAGAGTCTGAGACCCCCGCCTCCTATAGCTTCAGCCCGGACGATTTCGAGCAGGAGGATACCACTCAAGAGGAACAGGAGGAGCCAGTTGCCGAATCCGGTAGCCCTGATCAAGGAGCTTAGAGAAAGAACCGGCGCCGGTGTCATGGAATGCCGGAATGTGTTAAAAGAATGCGGCAACGATGTGGAGAAAGCCATAGTCGTTCTTAGAGAACGCGGCTTGGCGAAAGCGGAGAAAAAGGCGCTGCGCTCCACTTCTCAAGGGGTGATAGAGGCTTACATCCACTCCGGCGGCCGTATCGGGGCAATGGTAGAGGTGGACTGCGAGTCAGACTTTGTAGCCCGTACTGAGGAATTCAGGGAGCTGGCACATGACATAGTGCTCCAGGTGACCGCCACCGACCCACAGTTTTTGAGCCCAGATGACATGCCCCCGGATACTGCCAGGGACCCCAGAGAGGTATGCCTGCTCTCGCAGCCGTTCATCAAGGATGAGGGCAAGACGGTAGTGGAGAGGGTGCAGGATACAATCGCCCGCACGGGGGAGAACATACGGATAAAACGCTTTGTCCGTTTCCAGCTGGGCGAGTAAGATGGGGCCCATATACCAGAGGGTGGTGGTGAAGCTGAGTGGCGAGGCCCTCATGGGAAACCGTGAGTACGGCTTGGACGATGCGGTAATGAGCAACATCTCCAACCAGATTGGCCAGGTGGTGGCCCAGGGGATACAGGTTGCAGTTGTTATAGGAGGGGGCAACATCTGGCGAGGCACTCTGGCTGCACAAAGAGGCATGGAGCGAACCACCGCTGACTACGCCGGTATGCTTGCCACTGTCATCAATGCCCTCACACTCCAGGATGCCCTTGAAAAAGCGGGGCTGGCCACCCGTACCCAGACCGCACTGGAAATCCGGGCCGTGGCTGAGCCATTCATCCGCCGCCGCGCCGTCCGTCACCTGGAGAAGGGCCGGGTTGTCATATTCGCCGGTGGCACCGGCAACCCATACATGACCACAGACACCGCCGCCGCCTTAAGGGCCATAGAAATCGGCGCCGGCGCCCTTCTCATGGCCAAAAACAAGGTGGACGGCATTTACGACGCTGACCCCCTGACCAATCCAGGGGCACGAAAGTTCTCCCAGATTACCCACCAGGACGCCATACACCTGCACCTGAGAGTTATGGACGCCACAGCCTTAGCCCTGTGCCGAGAGAACAATCTGCCCATAATCGTCTTTGACTTGCAGGCGCAGAATAGCATTGAAAGGGCTGTGGCCGGAGAGCCCCTGGGCACCCTTGTAACCAGCTAGGAGGTAAATATGCCACTGGATAATCTATCCCATTTGCCCAAAGAAAAGCTCCTCCAGTTGCTGGAAGACGCCTACAAGAACCTGACACGCATTGACGGCTACTACTTCATGGAGATAGAAAAGCTCTTCGGTGCTGAGGCCGCAGTAGGGTGCGATGAAGCCGTGTGGGAGCGTTTTGGCCGGGTGGAGGCATACCAACTCCGGCGCACCTTTGATATAGAAGGGGACGGCATGCCTGCTCTGGTAGAGGCCCTGCGCTCAAGCGTTATCTGGCCAACATTCTCCCAGTACCAGGTGGAGCAGCTTTCACCCCAGGAGGCGGTATTCCGAGTAACCCGTTGCGCCTCCCAGGTAAACCGACTTGAACTCGGCTTGGGCCTGTTCTCCTGCCAAGGTGTGGAGCAACGGTATTTCTCCAGCTTCGCCAATACGATCAATCCACGAATGGAGGTTAGCTGTATATCCTGCCCACCGGACAACTACTCGCCTGACATGTGGTGCCAGTGGCGTTTTGAACTCAAAGAGGCCTCCGAGCAGCCATGACTACCGAGGAAATACTCGCCGACGCTGAGGCAAGAATGGGCAAGGCCGCAGACTCCCTCAAGAGGGAACTGGCCACTATCCGTACGGGGCGAGCTTCTCCAGCCCTGCTTGACAAGCTCAGAGTCGACTACTACGGCGTTCCCACTCCCGTCAACCAGATGGCCAACATCTCCGCCCAGGAAGCCCGCCTGCTGGTCATCCAGCCCTGGGAGCGCAACCAGGTGGGGCCCATAGAAAAAGCCATTCTCAAGTCAGACCTAGGATTAGCTCCTACCAACGACGGGGCCTCCATCCGCCTGAGCATCCCTCCGCTCACGGAAGAGAGGAGGCATGACCTGGTCAAGCTGGTCCGTAAACGGGTGGAGAGTGGCCGAATAGCCGTGCGCAATATA
>JASLXN010000182.1 GCA_030740315.1 Dehalococcoidia bacterium
CTGCATGGGAGCCTTCATAGATGGTATTGGGGATACCGGCGTGGTCCACCAGCAGTTTGGCCTCGGCTACATGAGAGTCGATTGCGCGACATCCCCTGATGATATGGAACACTACGCCGTTTACTTTCCAATCTTTGGCACGGGTCAGTGGGTCTGGTATGTGGGTATCCACCTTGTATATGTTATGGGTGCGGTGGTATGTAAGCCCTAAGTCCACCTGCGCCCATACGGCGTCCTCACGTGTGCGCATAGGGTTGCCCCGCTCCCAGGGAGGAGTAGCTGCTGTCCACTCACCATCGGGGGTAACATTCCAAGCAGTAAAGGCCCCGGCGGCATACTCCTCGCACACTACGGTGATAGCGCCATATTTCTCTGGGAAGCGATACAGGTTGGGGAAGAAGAAGGGCACCCCGGGCTCAAAGGATAGGCGGGCCAACTCAAAACCTCGGGCTGAAACGCCGTCCCGCACGCGCTCCTCCGTTTCAGCCAGCAACTCCCGGTAGAATTCCACCGTCTCTTCTTGGTGTCTCATGGAGAAGATGGGTTGACGTAGGCTCATCATGTGCCGGGCATCAAGTGGCGCTGGTACTGTCTTGTTCAGACAACAAATCTTGGTGAATAGCACCGTAGTCTCCCACTCGTTGCGGGTGGCCTGGATGAATTTCTCGTCGTCGTACTTGCGCCCCGTAGTTTTCTCCATCCATTCTATGCCGGTCAGGAGTTGATCAAAAAGGTACTGGCGGTTGTTCTCGGTATTTTCAAAGGGGATGTCTATGACGAGCATAGGGATATCCAGATAATCGCTCAGAAAGGCGCCGCACTTGCCAGCGTTGATACAGAAATTGGGTTGGAATACAAAGTCCGGTACCACTGTATCACCGTTTAAAGGGCTTTTGGTGGTCATGCCCAGGAAGACTTGCCCCATATGTACCCGCATGGCGCAGCACACTTCGTGGCCGTAGCCGCGAGCCTCGGTCACCTCGGACACTCTTATGGCTTGAGCGCGATCCCTCATTATGCCAGTGAAAAAGGGCCCGTATGACGATGCCGCATAATTACCCATGCCGGCAGGCAGGGCCATAAACGACTCACTCATACCAACAGTGATAAGCTCTCCCTTGTCGTGGGCCTGCCATATGTGCCGAAAGTGCTTTCGGCGCATCTCCTTCATCTTGCCCCACACCTGTACTGGGCGGGTCTCGTACTGCTTTAGCTCTTTAGTAATAGCCATAGTGCCCCCTTGAAGAATCTATTTCTCATTAATCAAGGCTCTATTATACGGCCAACCGCTTTCCGGCGGTTGGCTTATGCCTTCGGCCTCCTGGGGGTTTCGCTGTGAGTCAAAAGGTGGGTGCATCAAGACCATTCAAGTATACCTTCGGCGGCCATCTCACCGATTTCGCTGTCCTGTAATCCAGCCATGTTCTTGAGCACATGCTCAGTATCGGCCCCCACCCTGGCGTAGCAGCGTTCAACGGTGCCGGGGGTCTTGGAGAGGACAAAGCGCAGGCCTAGGTGAGGCATGATGCCGCCCTCGGGGTGTTCCAAGTAGCGAAAGAAGTTGCGGTCCTTCAGGTGGGGGTGGTTGTGCATATCGGCGCAGCTTAGGGGAACCCCGGCCCGGACGCCAGCCCCCTGGAGCTTTGTCATGAGATCCTCCGCCGTTTGACTCTGTGTCCAATGGGATATCCTGTCCTCTATCTCATCCTCGTGCTGTTTACGGCCCATGATGGTGCTAAACCGGGTGTCCTTTGCCCATGACGGGTCTCTCATGGCTCGTCTTAGCGCCTGCCACTCCTCGTTGCTGGTGACGGCGATTGCTATCCACCGGTCGTCGCCCTGGCACGGAAAGACACCGTGGGGCGCGAAGCTGGAATCACGGTTTCCGGCGCGTCCCTGCACTCGGCCGTTCACATAGTAGTCCAGCATCATGGGGGCCAAGTAGTGTATGGGTACCTCCATCTGGGACTGGTCAATGTGCTGGCCCTCACTGGTGAACTTACGATGGATGAGAGCGGCCAAGATGGCGCTGACCCCCACGGCGGGGCTAAGAAAATCTGAGAGGGCACCGTATGCCAGCACCGGCCCCCGGTCCGGCCAACCAGTGAGGTGGAAGTAGCCTGCCAGAGCTGAGGCCAGATGGCCATAGCCGGCGAAGTTAGAGCGGGGGCCTCCCCGGCCCAGTTGGCAGGAGGAATAGTAGATTATATCCGGCTTGAGTTGGCGCACCGCTGGGTAGTCCAACCCCCAGTTTTTCATGGCCCGGGGGGTGAAATTCTCGCATACTAGGTCGGGCTGCCAGGTGGTGATGATGCGCTTTACCAACTCCACCGCCCCTGGCCTGGACATGTTGATGCCCAGGGCGAGTTTATTGGCGTTGACCTCGGCAATTAGGTGAGCCCGGTTGATTCCCGCCTGGCGGCCCAAGAACGGTGGTGTCATGCGCACTGCGTCCGGGTGGTGGACCGATTCTATTTTTACCACGGTGGCCCCGTGTTCTGCCAGATAGCGGCTGGTCATGGGGCCCACTACGGCCCACATGAAATCCAGCACTTTCAGACCGGAAAAGGGCTTAGAGGTATCCATCTTGGTCTCCTCCTGACCTCATATCATATGGCCCCGATGGAGCCGAGATTGCTGTATTCCTGGGGGGATAGCCCCAACCCTTCGCAGTAGACCTCCCGGTTATGCTCCCCGATGAGGGGGGCTCGGCGACGGAACACTATGGGGGTACCGGAGAGCTTGACAAGCGGGCCGGGGTAGAGGATGTTGCCTCCCAGTTCCGGGTGCTCCACCTCCTTCCAGAAGTCGCGGGCCTGTAGCTGGATTTCTCCTGCCAGGTCGGCGGCGTCGTAGCAGGGGGCCATCAGGATGCGTTCCCGTACCGCCCGGTCAAAAATCTCCTCTTTGGTATGAAGGGCAAAGAGTCTCTCCGTGACCTCCTCCACTTGCCGTATCTCCTCCAGGGCTTTCTCCTCACCCATGCGGAAGAGATCGCTTGGGCTCCACTCCTCCCATTTTTTCTCCAGCAGGTCTTGAGTGGCTAATCCCTCTTCGTCCATCCATTTGACCAGCGCCCGCATGGAGAAAGCGCCGGCAGGGCCGCCCATGAGGTAGATGCTCACATGCCCGTCCTTGCAAGGGTAGAGCTGGCGCCAGGTGACGAAATCAAAGCCTCGGTGAATGCCCTCGCGCCTAAGGGAATAGCCGGTAAGGGCAGGGTAGGGTGGTTCCATCAGAGAGAGCCACAGTACCGCCTCCTGTGCGGAGACATCCACCTGCTGCCCCTCCCCCGTGTTTATTGAGTGCCACAGGGCGTGCATGGTGCCGGCGGCGGCCTGTGACCCAGCTAC
>JASLXN010000183.1 GCA_030740315.1 Dehalococcoidia bacterium
GGCAAGCACCTGGCCCACACCCTCTGGAAGTGGGTGCACGGGGAGGCCCCAGACTATCACATTGAGGACGAGGGCAAGCTGCGCACCCTGGCCACGCAGTTAGGGGTTTCTACGGAGGGCAAAAGTGTCAAGCAATTAGCCGGCGAGGTTGCCGACCTTGCCCTAGAGGAGTTCTCCGAGCGTCACCACCCAAGCCTGTGGCTGCAGACCTTCTCCACCAAGGGGCGCCAGGAGGTATTTAACAATCTGGGGGTAATGCTCCAAGGCATTGACTCCGCGGTGGCCGAGGTGATGCACCGCACAACCTACGGTGTGGACCACGACCCCCTGAACATCATCCTGGGAGGCATAAAGTGCGCCCTGGGGGACTATGTTGGGATGCACATCGCCACCGACCTCTCGGACGTCATGTTCGGCACGCCCAGCGTCACCCCTACCAGGGCCAACCTGGGTGCCTTGAAGAAGGATGCGGTGAACATCGCCGTACACGGCCACAACCCTGTGCTATCGGATATGGTGGCCCAAACAGCTAAGGAGATGGATGCCGAAGCCAAAGCTGCAGGTGCCCCGGAGGGGACTAATGTGGTGGGCGTCTGCTGCACCGGCAACGAAGTGATGATGCGTCACGGCATACCCCTGGTGGCCAACGCTGTGGGCCAAGAGTTGGCCCTGGTCACCGGGGTAATAGACGCCATAGTGGTGGACTACCAGTGCATCATGCCCTCTCTGGCCGATATAGCGGAGAGCTACCATACCAAACTCATCACCACCATGTCCATTGCCAAGACGCCTGGGGCGGTCCATGTCCAGTTTGACGAAGGAACCGCCAAGGAATCTGCCCGGCAAATCATCCGCCTGGGCATTGAGGCCTTCAAACACCGGGACCCTACCAAAATTAACATCCCCCAAATTGAGACCAGCGGCCTGGCCGGTTTCTCAGTAGAGGCCATCGTGGGGGCACTGGGCCTGGTGGACAAGGAGGACCCCCTCAAGCCCCTGATTGACAACATCGTAAACGGCAACATCCAGGGGGTGTGCCTCTTCGCCGGCTGCAACAGTGTCCAGGTGACCCAGGACCTGAACTTCATGACCATGGCCAAGGACCTGGCCAAGGAGAATGTGCTGCTGCTGGCCACGGGCTGCGGGGCCGCCTGCTTCGCCCGGGAAGGTGTCCTCACTCCCGATGCCACCAGCGATTACGCCGGCGACGGTCTCAAAGCCGTCCTTACCGCCATAGGCAACGCCGCCGGGCTCGATGCTCCGCTACCCCCGGTGCTCCACATGGGTTCCTGCGTAGACAACATTCGGGCCGCCGACATAGCCACTGCCATAGCCAACAAGCTGGGGGTGGACACAGACAAGCTCCCCGTGGTGGCCAGCGCCCCCGAGGAGATTACCGAGAAGGCGGTGTCCATTGGCTCCTGGGCGGTAGCCCTGGGGCTGCCCACCCACATCGGAATAGTGCCCCCGGTGATGGGCGGACCGGAGGTGGTCAAAATCCTCACCGAGACCGCCAAGGCCGCCATCGGCGGCTACTTCATCGTAGAGCCGGACCCGCACAAGGCGGCGGCGGCTCTCCTGGAAGCCATCAAGGAACGCCGCAAGGGACTGGGTATATAGGTAGGAGGGCGCTATGAAACAGATTTTCGTACGCACCGAGCACTGCATGGGGTGCCATACCTGTGAGTTGCATTGTGCCATAGAGCACTCCCAGGCCAAAGACCTGTTTGGGGCAACTATGGAGCTACCTACGCCCAAGAAGCGCCTCTATGTGGAGTTGGGGGAAAAGGGGCCGATGCCAGTGATGTGCCGCATGTGCGAGGATGCCGCCTGCCTCAATGCCTGCATATCCGGCGCCATGTACCGGGAGCCGGATACAGGGCTGGTGCTGCGCAACCCAGATAAATGCATCGGCTGCTGGACGTGTATCATGACCTGCCCCTTCGGCGTGGTTGGCCGCATGCAGCAGGGGGGCAAGCTCATCTCAGCCAAGTGCGACCGCTGCCACGAGAACCCTGAAGGGCCCAGGTGTGTGGCCTCCTGCCCCACGAAAGCCCTGGTACACGCCGAGCCAGAGGACTGGGCTAAACAGGAGCGGACATCGGTCACTGGCCAAATAGCGGCTGGGCAGGGTTGATGCTATGCGCTGGCTCCGCCGTGTCCTGAGCACGGGCGGTCCCCAGCCCACTGCCACACCGCCAAGTACCCCACTGACACAGACGAGGGAGGGCCCCATGAGATATGTAATCATCGGCGATGGCCCGGCCGGTAACGCCGCCGCCGAAGCCATACGGCACCGCGACCCCGCCGGGGAGATTACCATCCTCTCCGACGAGGCCACCCCATCCTACTACCGCCCCCTGCTACCCCAGCTCATTGAGGACAAGCTAACACAGGATATCTTGCTACGAGACGACCTCCATACCGCCCCCCGGGTGACCCGTTACCTGGACCGGCCGGTAACCAGCATTGATAGCTCAAAGCAAAGAGTTGCCTTGAGCGATGGGGAGGGGCTTGAATACGGCCGGCTGCTACTAGCCACCGGGGCCACCCCCACCCTACCCCCTATTGCAGAGTTGCAGGGGGAGGGGATGTTCGTACTGCGCAAGCTGACCGACGCCCAGGGCATTCGCCAAGCGGCCCGCGATTCCCACCGGGCGGTGGTGGTGGGTGGCGGTCGTATAGGTGTCAAAGCCGCCCTAGCCCTGCGCTCCTTGGGGCTAGAGGTAACCGTTATAGAGATGCTGGACCGCCTCATCCCTCTCCAGCTTGACCCCGAGGCAGGTGAGACGCTAAGAGGGGTGCTCTCCGCCCAGGGCATCTCCGTGATGCTGGGGGACGGGGTCAAGGGCTTGGTGCGGGAAAAGGGCAAGGTCAAGGGTGCTGTCACCAGCGGTGGCAAGCGGCTGGAAGCGGATCTGGCCGTAGTAGGTGTGGGGGTGCGGGCCAACGCCGGGCTGGCCTCTGCTGCCGGCCTCACCGTGGGCAACGGCGTGAAGACCGATAGCCAGTTGCAGACCAGCGCCCCCGGAGTCTACGCCGCTGGGGATGTGGTGGAGACCACGGATATCGCCAGCGGGCAGGCCATGGTCAGCGGCACCTGGACCAACGCCGTAAACATGGGCTACACCGCCGGAGAAAATATGGCCGGCGGTCGGGCGGATTACACTGGTGCCCTAAATGTAATCAACGCCATGGAGGTGGCCGGGATGCCAGTGGTCTCGGTAGGGGTGGTGAACCCCACAGATGACTATGAAACCTACCCTCACAGGAGCCCTGGGAGCTACCGCAAGCTGGTGTTCCGAGGGGAGCGCTTGGTGGGACTGCTGATGGTGG
>JASLXN010000184.1 GCA_030740315.1 Dehalococcoidia bacterium
GCATACGGATCTGTAATGATGCGCGTGCCGCCTTCAGAAGTAATCATAAAACAGGAATGAGCCAACCATTTGACCTTCATTTAACCCCCTTCTTCTTACGAGATAACGCCAGGGCCAGGTTAATCAGGGTTCCTACCCCCACACCCGTGGCCCCTTTTACAACATAACCCTGGTCTTTATCGCTGCGGAAAGTACCCGCTATGTCCAAGTGGACCCAAGGTGTATTGCCCGCGAACTCCCCGACAAACAGGGCGGCGGTGATGGCTCCACCGTAGCGTCCGCCGGTGTTCTTGATATCGGCCACATCGCTTTTGTTCTGCTCCTTGTAATCGGCGTCCGTGGGCATGGGCCAATGACGCTCGCCGGCCTCCTTCCCCGCCTCCACCACCTGTGTCACAAAGCCCTGGTTGTTGCCAAAGGCGCCGCTGTAGTGGTCTCCTAGTGCAATATGACAGGCCCCGGTTAGCGTAGCCAGGTCCACCAAGGGAGTAAGCCCCTGATGCCTGGCGTAGCTCAAGGCATCAGCTAGGATGAGTCTGCCTTCGGCATCGGTTGAGGATATCTCCACCGTTTTGCCGTTCATTATGCGGATAATGTCACCAGGTTTCAAAGCACGGCCGCCGGGCAGGTTCTCCGTAGCTGGCACTATTCCGGCTACATTGATGGGCACCTTTAGCTGGGCAATGGCTTTCATGGCAGCGATAACGGCAGCGGCACCGGACATGTCTCCCTTCATATCCCACATACCCTCAGAGGGCTTGAGAGATATGCCACCGGAGTCAAATGTTATTCCCTTGCCAACGAGGCCAAGGGCGGGTTGCCCCTCGTCACCCCCACGGTGGGTCAGGATAATGAACTTGGGAGGTTGGGCGCTGCCCTGGGACACACCCAGCATGCCTCCCATGCCCATCTCCTGCATCTTTTCTCGCTCCAGTATCTCCACCCCCAGCGAGACCTGCTGCGCCACCTTAAGGGCCTCTTCGGCGAGAAGTGTAGGGGTCATGAAATTGGCCGGCTGGTTGCCCATGTCCCGGGCCAGGGCCACCGCCTCAGCCATTACTAGGCCCTTGGACACCCCCCGACGTGCTTGGGTCACTTCCCGCGGCTCGCGGACAATTATCTGAAGCTCCCTTAGCTCCCGCTGGCCCGGCGAGAGGGCCTGGTGTTGGCGAAAAGTATAGAGGCCCATAAGGCAGCCCTCGGCTATGGCCTGAGCGCAAGTCTCCGGATGCAGACCACCGGCTCCGCTGCCATGTAGAATGGAGGCTACCTTCCGCGCTCCTACTCTTCTAAGGGCACGGCAGGTCTCCCCCATCACACCTCTGAGTTTCTCCTTGTTAAAATCTCTCTGTTTACCCAGTCCTACTACCGCCACCCGCTGGGGGGGTATGCGCCCCAGGGTGTGAATGATGGTTACCTCACGGAGCTTCCCCCTTATCTCTTTCTCGTCGATGAGACGGGAGATGGCCCCTCCCAGAGCGCTGTCTACGGCGGCGGTAGTACCTCCCGGTTTCCGCACACCTTCAAACAGATTTACGATAACAGCATCCGCCTGTAGCTGGACTATATCTCCGGAGGCGACCTTTATTTTCAAAATAGCTACACCTTTCTCATGGCATCTGCCACCCAGGGCACATCCAACTCCGCCAGTTTGGCCGGGGTAGGCACTCCCTCCTCATCCCAGCCCATCATGCCGTAGTAGGACAGCCTGGCCTGGTCCAAGGCCTCCTCGTCTATAGCAATACCTTCAATGGGGCCGGAGGCCTGGGCGGTGAAAAAGCGGCGTGGCAGCTTGTCATCGGCAGCGGTGAGGCCCTCCCGCATGTTGAAGGCCCGAGCCATGGTCATGACCCGCTCTCCCACCTTCATCAACTCCCATAGCGAGGACTCCCAACCCGTTACCCCCTGTACCAACTGGTTAATTCTGTCTCGCCCAAGGCCGACGAAGTTGCAGAAGACGAGGCTGTTCAGTAGGTGCTCCCAAGCGCTGCTGTAAATTAGCATCCTGACTTTAGCGGGGCTGAGGTCTGTTGCCGGCACAGGCTCAATAATACCAAGGTCTTTGAGGGATTCTAGGGCGGGACCCTGAGACTGATAGAGGTTATCATGGATGTTGTGGCAATGGTCTGCCCCGGTGGGGGAGACGGCGTAGCCCAGGCCCAAGCCTTGCTTAAGGCGAGGCTCATGCATGGGAATCTCCTGTCCCTTGACATGTAAGGCCAAAGCTTCGGCTTCCGGGCCCAACTGCTTGGAGGCCCGGGCCACCCCTTCTGCCAGCAAGTCCCCTAGGCCTTCCCTCATGGCGATGCGGCGCACCATCTCCACCATAGCAGGGGCATTGCCGAATGATAGGTCCAGCCCATCCAGGTCATCCTTGGTAAGGATACCTTTAGCGACGCACTCCATGGCGAACGCAATGCTTGCCCCGCAGGAAATGGTGTCCAGCCCGTATGCCTGGCACAACTCGTTGGCCTTGGCAATAGCAGGCAGGTCATCTATGCCGCAGTCCGAGCCGGTGGAGGCGATGGTCTCGTACTCCGGTCCCCCATACCGAGGGTTCACCTGGTATTCCCCTTCCGTTTTAACCTCACGCTTACACTGTACGGCGCAGGCATAGCAGCTATGCCGCCCTACCAGTATGGTCTCATTCATGGCCGCCCCGCCGATTTTATCCGCTCCCTCAAAGGTGCCTTCGTTGAAGTTGCGGGTGGGCAGGATACCACTGCGATTCAGGGCTCGTACTACCCGGGGTGTTCCCTGATCCTGAAGCCCTTTGGCAAGGCTTTGCACATTGTCACGGAACCACTGCCCTATCTCCTTCACAGCGGAGTCATCGCCCAATGACAGCCTGTTCCGGCCCCTGACGGCAACGGCCTTGAGGTTTTTGGAACCCATTACGGCCCCCATGCCGGTGCGGCCGGCGGCGGCATCCAGGTCATTGATGATGCAGGCATACCGTACCAGATTTTCTCCACCGGGTCCTATCTGGGCCACTTTTATTCCGGAATCGCCCAGGTCCTGGCGTATTTTCTCTTGGCACTCCAGCGTCGTCTTTCCCCACAACTCATTGGCGTCTTTGAGCTCAGCTTGGCCGTCGTTGACATAAAGATAGACCGGGCTCGCCGCCCGGCCCGTTATCACAATGGCGTCAAAGCCGGCGAACTTTAGCTCGGCTCCCCAGTATCCACCCACCTGAGCATCACCGAACCCCCCTGTAAGCGGGGACTTGGCACCTACGGTGTTGCGGCCACAGCCGGACACCGGGGCACCAGTGATCGCTCCAGGGGCAAATACCAGAACATTAGCGGGGCCCAGGGGA
>JASLXN010000185.1 GCA_030740315.1 Dehalococcoidia bacterium
GCATCCATTACGCCTGGATTGTAGTAGCTGCCTCGTTTCTGGTCACATTCACCCTTGCAGAAGCGTTCTATGCTTTCGGCGTGTTCATAGGCCCTCTGGAAGCTGACTTTGGCTGGAACCGGGCCACCACCTCATCAGCCATGACGGCATTCCTGATAAGCTACAGCCTCTCCGCCTTCACCATGGGCCATCTTGGGGACAGATACGGCCCCAGAATGGTGGTGTCCATTGGGGGGGTGCTGGCGGCGGCCGGGTTCATTCTGGCTTCTTTTATCGGAAGCATCTGGGAGCTACGCATGGCACTATTTCTGGCGGGGATGGGGGCCGGGTCCTGCTGGGTGGTGCCCAGTGCCACTGTGCAGCGTTGGTTTGTGAAGCGACGAGGGTTGGCTACGGGACTGATGGGCACCGGTGTGGGGTTGGGAGCACTTATCATGGTACCAACGGCCAACTATCTAATGGAGAGCTATGGCTGGAGGGCTACCTATCTCATATTTGGCATAGGTTTCTTGGTGCTTATTGTTTCAGGGGCACAGTTCCTGGTGCATAGTCCGAAGCACAAGGGCTTGCAGCCCTACGGAGATGAAGGCCTGGACAACGGCGAGTCGATTACCATAGCTCCGCCGTCGGGGGAGCTTACATTGGGGCGTTCGGTGAGGACCAAGGCGTTCTTTGTCCTAGCCCCCCTGCTGATGATGACTCAGATACCCACGCAGATAATGATAGCTCACCTGATACCATTTGCTATTTCGATAGGAATCGGTGCCGTTCTGGCAGCCACGGCAATGGGGTTGTTGGGTGGGTTGAGCATACCGGGCCGTCTTATCTTCGGTGCAGCCTGTGACCGTATAGGCTGGCAGCGGAGTTTGGCCCTCACTAATGTGGGTATGGGAATTGCCACACTCTTATTATTTTTAGTAGACAATTATTCGACACTGCTTCTCTTTGTCCTTGTGTTCTCTTCCTTTCATGGGGGGCGAAATGCTCCTCAGGCGGGGATTCTGGGGTATTACTTCGGACTCCGTGCACTGGGTGGCATGATAGGACTGATGCAGGCATTATCACTATTAGCGGGGGCCACTGGGCCATACATTGCGGGTTACATATTCGACCAGACCGGGAGCTATTCCCTGGTTTTCCTACTGGTGGCTTCCCTCTTTGTAATCGGGGGCTCATTAATCATGATGGTGAAACCTCCTCACAAAATACGCTGACATAGCTGCAGGCTACACACCGTTTTATGACCTAGCCACTTGAAGACCCGTTGCCGTCATGCTATGTTGAAGTCAAACCTTACGAATCGGATATATAGGAGGCGATGTGGACTTTTCATTCAACGAAGAGCAAAAGATGTTGCAGAGCCAGGTGCAAGAGATTGCTCTGATGGATGTATCGCCCAGAGCATCTGACATTGACAGCTATACGCTGTTTCCCTGGGAGGGCCTCAAGGCCCTTTCAGAAGCTGACTTGATGGGCATGATGGTCCCGCCTGCCTATGGGGGCGCCGGCTCCGACATCGTATCTTTTATCATCGCCACTCAAGAACTGGCCCGCTACTGTGCCAACACCGCGTTGGTGTTTGTTACCCAGCACTTCTGCGAGGCGGGGCTGCTGGCGGGGGGACAGGAGGAGATGAAGAAGAAATGGCTCCCAATGCTAGCAAGCGGCGAGAAAATAGCCGCTTTCGCCGCTACCGAGGCTGATTGTGGCTCCAATGTTCTGGCTGCACAGAGTACCGCCCAAGACCAAGGGAACAGCTATACGGTAAACGGCACCAAGGTGTATATCACCGCCGCAGATGATGCCGAGCTATACCTTGTAGTGGTTCGCAGCAATCCAGCGCAGGGGCCTCAGAGCCTGTCGATCCTGGCCATAGAGAAGGAGACCCTAGGGCTTTCCTTCGGGCGAAAGTACATCCGTATGGGATTGAACGGCAGCTCTAATGGAGAGGTTATTCTGAACAACTGCCAGGTGCCGAAGATTAACCTGGTGGGGCCTGAAGGGGGCTATATGGCTATGTTCGGGGCCATGAGCGGTGTGGGCCTGCTGGGGGCATCGGCCATTTCCGTAGGCTTGGCCCAGACGGCACTGGCGGAGTCCATAAGCTACGGCAAACAGAGAATAGTAGCCGGCCAACCCCTGGGCAACTACCAGGCAGTACAGTTCATGGTCAGCGAGATGAGTGCCCTGGTTGATGCCGGGAGGGCAGCCCTATATCAGGCCGGTGCAGCCCATCTCAGCGCACCTCCCGGCCCTCCCCTTCACGCCATGAAGGCCAAACTGTTCACGACGGATATGGCAATTAAGGTTACAGACCTGGCTCTACAGATGCACGGTGGGGCCGGCTACACTAAGGAGCTGGTGATAGAGCGACTCCATCGCGATGCTCGGGGGCTGACGTTGCACTTTGGCGTCACCGAGCCTTTGAAAGAGCTTGTGGGTAAGGCACTGATGGGGCTGATGCCGGGCTGAGGTCATCTCAAATATCGTTAAAGGTGCCCAGAGAGAGGGGGGAACCTCCGTCTAAGGTCGTACATGAGCTCCTCAGTGCCGGAGACGATACCGTCAATCAACTCTTCGCAGCTGGGGATGTCGTCGATACGGCCTATAACCTGCCCACAGGCCAGTGAGCCCCAATCCGGGTCTCCTTCAATAAACGCCTTGCGAAAACGGCCAACTCCCAACATCATAAATTCGCGGGACGGGGCGTTCTGCTCACCGAGCTCTAGGAAACGGTCTGCAAGCTTGTTCTTGAGTATGCGGCAGCGGACGCCGGTCACATGGCCGCTGACCATAGTTTCCTCTTCCGAGGACTTAAGGTAGCGGTCCTTGACCGTCTTTGGAATCGGGCATTCCTTTACCAGCATGAAGCGTGTGCCCATGGATATGCCCTCCGCCCCCATGGCCAGAGCGGCTGCCAGGCCTCGTGCATCGCAAAAGCCCCCGGCGGCGGCCACCGGAATCTGTAAACGCTCCACCACCTCCGGTACCAGCACTATAGTAGCCACGTGGCTGGAGTGACCACCTGCCTCGGTGCCCTGAATTATAACCGCATCCGCCCCGTCCTCCTCCGCTTTGACGGCGTGCCGGACCGCCCCGACTGTGGGGAGGCAGAGCATGCCCTGTGGCTTGCACTTCTGCATGATGCGCTTGGGGTTACCAATGCCGTAGCTTACGACTGGAACCCTTTCATCCAAAATCACATCCAGCATCTGGTCAAGGTTGGGGTTATCAGGCAGAATATTAACGGCAAAGGGCTGGGTAGTAAGCTCCTTAGTACGCCTCACATTGGTGCGG
>JASLXN010000186.1:0-229 GCA_030740315.1 Dehalococcoidia bacterium
GGCCGCTCTGGACAAGGCTATCTCTTATTCCTTGGAGAGGGAGGCCTTTGGACGTAAAATAGCAGGGTTTCAGGGACTTGCTTTCCGGCTGGTGGAGATGGCCACCGAGGTGGAGTTAGCTAAGTCGCTGCTGCTGCGTGGGGCGTGGCTCTACGAGAAGGCGAGTGAGGAACCAGCTCTCAGGGAGGAGTCGATAAAAATAGCATCCATGTGCAAATGGTACGGGGCC
>JASLXN010000186.1:239-3206 GCA_030740315.1 Dehalococcoidia bacterium
GTCCTGCGATATGATGGTAGATACATACGGGGGCTCAGGGTATTTCGCCGAGGAGGATGTCTCCCGGTGGTACACCTTCGCCAAGCAGTTTGAACTGGTGGAGGGAACCAAAGAGGTCCAGAAGAATGCCATTGCCCGTATCATGTTCGGCAATGAGATAGCCAAGACTTTTTAGAGGAAACCACCGGGGGTTGGCCCGGTGAAAAAGCGGCATGACAAATATGGGCACTGCACCGATGCACCGGTAAAGGGCGTAGTTGTGTGACCCGTGCTAGAGGCCGGTCGTAACAGGCACAGGAAGGAAAGAGAGGACGCTCCGTGGAGCTGCAGAGGCGTGACGAAATCGGGGTACTGCTGATAGATGGCCCAAATACCAATGCAATTGACCAAGATTTCATTGACGATATTAACAGCCTGCTACATGAGGCTGAGGACGATACATCTTTGAGGGCGTTGGTGATTACATCGGCACATCCCAAGATATTTTGTCCCGGCCTGAATTTGAAGGCCCTGGTCGGCCTGCCTTACGACAGGTTATTTGAGTTTGCGGGGAACCTTACTGGAATGGTACGTAATGAGTTCAGCTTTTCAAAACCTCAGGTAGTGGCCGTCAACGGCCATGCTATAGCTGGCGGCTGCCTGGTAGCCATGGGGGCTGACTACCGCTTCATGGCAAGGGGGAAGTCCCGTATTGGAGTCTTGGAAATAGATGTGGCGCTACCGGTCGCCCTTGGTGGTATGGCGGTGCTGGAGTATGTGATGGGGAGGCGTAATGTGGAGAAGGCAATCTATTCGGGTGGATTATACTTCCCAGAGGAGGCACTTGATATAGGAATGGTGGATGAACTGGTTGAGCCGGAAGATTTGCTGGACAGAGCGGTGGAAAAAGCCAGATTCCTGGGCAGTAAGCCCGCCGTCGCCTTCAAGAGAGATAAACAATACCTGAGGGCGGCCGTCATTGATTGGATAGAAGCCAAAGAGGCCAGGCACCTGAAGGAATGGGTGGACTGCTGGTTTTCAAAAGAAGCCCAGGAGGCGCTGGGTAAAGTTGTGGAGCAACTCGGCAGCAAATAGGCCCGCAACTGACTGGAGGTTGACATGACAATCGGGACGGCGGAGCAATACAGGGAGAGGCTGAAAGCCATGAAGCCCAATGTCTATATAGGGGGGCGACTTATAACCCGGGATGACCCTATTCTGGAGCCTGCGGTTAATGTCATCTCCTTTACCTTCAATGCGGCTCAGGAACCTCAGTTTCAAGAACTGGTGGCCACCAAATCCCACCTGACTGGCGACCCCATTAACCGCTTCACAAATGTGCACCGCAGCGTGGATGACTTGATGAAGAAGCTGGAGATGACCCGCATGTTGTGACAGCGGGTGGGGGGGTGCATCCAGCGTTGCATGGCTAACGACACCCTGAACGCCATGGGCGTGGTGAGCAAGGAGATTGACGAGGCTAGGGGCACCGAATACCATGCCCGCTTCTTGAAATTCTTGGAGTACTATCAACAGAACGATTTGGTGGGCAACGCCGCGCAGACGGATGTGAAAGGGGACAGGAGCAAGCGCCCGCATGAGCAGGCCGACCTTGACTTGTACCTGCGGGTTGTAGAAAGAAAGAAGGATGGAGTAGTCGTGCGTGGGGCCAAGGCACACAATTCTATCGGCCCCTATGCGGACGAGCTACTGGTGGTGCCCACCCGTACGCTGACCAAAGATGAAGGAGACTGGGCGGTATCCTTCGCTATCCCAGCAGATACACCTGGGGTGAAGCTCGTGAGCCGGGCTACTGCGCCACGCTCTAGGGAGAAGTACAAGGCACCCTTCAACACCTTTGGGATTGCCGATTCTTTGACTATATTCGATGATGTTTTTGTCCCGTGGGAGCGGGTCTTCATGTGTGGGGAGTGGGAGAATGCCGGGAGGCTGGCGCTGCTCTTTGCCAACTACCATCGGCACACCTACTGTGGCTGCAAGCCGGCGGTGACGGATATCATAATGGGGGCCACCGCGCTGGTGGCGGACTATAACGGAGTGGGTAACGCTGCCCACATTCGAGACGAGATTACCGAATTAATGATAATAGCGGAGTTGGTATACGCATCGGGCATTGCGGCCTCGGTGCGGGGCAATGCTACCGCCTCCGGAATATACGAACCGGCTTTCCTCTACTCCAACACGGGACGCTATCTGGCGGGTAAGACATCTACCATGAATACGACATCCTGAACTCCACCTCAGGCTGGCTTCCCGCTACCCTCCCCCCTGAGGAAGACTGGATAAACCCGGATACTTCAGGTCTCCTGGAGAAATATGTTATGCGGCGTCCGGGGGTATCGCCGGAGAATGTGCACCGGCTCTTCCGGTTCGTATCCGATTTCTCCTGCTCCGCCTATGGAGGGGTAATGCAGTACGCCGGTGTGCACGGCGGCGGTTCACCGGTGATGGAGATGATTGGTATACGCAGCCAGTATGACTTGGAGTATCGGAAGAACCTGGTCCGCCACTTGGCTGGGCTGGACTGAGGCCCTCAGCTGAGGCTACCTGAGGGGTCGGGTGTCAGCCGTTGGTAATCTCCTGTAGGCGTGTGGCAGCGGTGATGACTTTGCGGCGGCGGGCCAGATTAGCCAGGCTCTGGGCCTTGAACTCGTCCAGTAGCTGAGTTACCGTCTCTTGGAACATGGCCAGCCTGCCGGGTGCCCTTTTGAAGACCATCTCCTCCGGTGAAAGATCCCGGAAGACCTCCATGGCGGAGAGGTATGTAACTTTCAGGCTGGGGTCGGTCACGGCACCTTTATAATACTTGGCACAATCTACGGCCACCCATTCCATTTGATATTAGAGGAGGGAAGAAAGATTGTGGCCGGTAGAAACTTGCTGGTGTAGGCCGCCTAACGGACCGCATCCCTCTTCACCGGGGTGAGGGAAGAAGACATGCCCCACTCCTCATAGGAAGCGTCATAG
>JASLXN010000187.1 GCA_030740315.1 Dehalococcoidia bacterium
CCTCTATCATTGTAAGCCCCAGCTTGGGTATTGTCAGAGGAATGGGCATAGGCTACTGCTCCACCGCTACGCCGCAAGCCTCCCGGGCCGCCCTGCCTATATCATCCGCGGTGGGTAGCAGGGCTGCCTCCAGAGTCGGTGAAAAAGGGATGGGGGTGGAGGGCAGGCCAATTCGCTTGATGGGAGCATCCAGGTAGTCCAGGGCCTCTTCGGCCACTACTGCGGCCACCTCGGCACCTATACCGAAGCACTTAACGGCCTCGTGGGCCACCACCAGCCTCCCCGTCTTTTTCACCGATGCCACGATGGTTGTTGTATCCAAAGGACTTATAGTGCGGGGATCCACCACCTCAGCGCTTATGCCCGCCTCCGCCAGCTCGGCTGAGGCAGATAGGGCCTGATGCACCGCCAGCCCCGTGGCCACTATGGTGATATCTGTGCCCTCCCGCTTGACATCGGCCACGCCGATGGGCACCGTGAAGTCCTCCTCGGGCATCTGTCCCGCCTGGCGAAGTAAGCCCTTGTGATAAGCGTATATCACCGGGTCATCGTCCCGGATGGCGGCCTTGAGCAGGCCTTTGGCATCGTAAGGCGTGGAGGGCATAACCACCTTCAGGCCGGGTATGTGGGCGAACCAGGCCTCCAGGGACTGGGAGTGATGAGGCCCGGCCCCGCCACCAGCACCGGCGGCGGTGAGCACCACCAAGGGCACGCTGTACTGACCGCCGAACATGTAGCGCATCTTGGCGGCGTGGTTCACCAGGGGGTCCATACACACGGTAAGGAAGTCCATGAACATGACCTCCACCACCGGCCTCAGCCCGGCTATGGCTGCGCCCAGGGCCAAACCCATGAACGCCGACTCCGAGATTGGGGTATTCCTGATGCGCTTGGTGCCGAAGCGATCGGCCAGCCCCTTGGTGACACTGAATGGCCCCCCCTCCACCACATCCTCGCCAAGCACCAGCACATTCTCGTCCCGGTTCAACTCCTCAGCCAGCCCCTCCCCGATGGCCCTGATATAGCGGGAATCCTTCATGGCGCCACCTCCCTGCGTTGCCTCATTGTATATTCCCGTAAACATCGGCAAGGGCGGCCTCCGGGGGTGGTAGGGGGCTGTTGAGGGCGAACTCCACAGCCGCCGCCACCTCCCCATCCACCCCGACCTCCACCCTCTGAGCAGATTCCTCCGTCAACAGCCCGCTCTCTATCAGATGGCCTCGGAAGCGGGGGATAGGGTCAGCGCGCCAGCAGTCCTCAAGTTCCTCCTTACTGCGGTAGTCTTGAGGGTCTCCGGTATAGTGTCCCAGCCAGCGGTGCGTCTTGCACTCCAGCAGGGTAGGCCCTTCACCGGACCTGGCCCGGCCCACGGCCTCAGCAGTAGCCCCGGCCACCGCCAGCACATCGTCACCGTCCACAATAACGCCGGGCATGTCATAGGCCTGTGCCCGCGTGGCAATATCCAACACCCTCATGGCGTCCTGCTGCCGTGTGAACTCCCCGTAACCGTTGTTCTCGCAAACGAACAGGATAGGCAACCGCCACACGGAGGCCAGATTCAGGGATTCGTGGAAGCTGCCCTGGTTGGAGGCAGCGTCACCGAAGAAACAGGCCACCACACGGTCGGTTTCCCGGTACTGGCAGGCGAAGGCCACCCCGTTAGCTGTGGAAAGGATGCCGCCGACGATGCCGCTGGATCCGATGACTCCCACATTCCAGTCGGCCATGTGCATCTCACCACCCTTGCCGCCGCACACACCGTCCTGGCGGCCCAACACTTCGGCCAGCATCCGGTTAGTATCCAGCCCCTTGGCCAAGAAGTGTCCCCGGCCTCGGTGTGTGGAGGCAACGAAGTCATCTATACGGAGGTGTGCCACCACCCCCACCGCCACCGCTTCCTGCCCCAAGTAGGAGTGGAGCCACCCAGGCACCTGACCGGCCATGGTCATCTCCACTGTCTTCTCCTCTAGCTTCCGCAGTAGAAGGAGGCTCCGGTACATCTCCGCCTTTTTGTCACCACTGAGGCTCATGGGCACTCCTTACATCTGTAGACGGTTATTTACCCTGGTAAACGGGCTGGCGCTTCTCCCGGAAGGCCTGTATGGCCTCCTGCGAGTCCTGGGATGAGATACATATGGTCTGAGCGATAGCACATATCTCCAGGGAGGTGTCCAGGCTCATCTCCAATCCCTTGCGTAGCAGCAGCTTGCCCAAGCGCAGAGCGATAGGGGCCTGTTTGGCCATGCGCCGGGCTACATCCATGGTCTCGGCCTCCAACTCGGAGTCGGTGACCACCGTGTTGACCAGTCCGGCATGCAGCGCCTGCTTGGCGTTCAGTATATCTGCTGTGAACAGCATCTGGCAAGCTTTGGCATAGCCCATCAAGTGCACCATAAAAAAAGCCCCTGCCTGGCCCGGTACCAGGCCTATCTGGGTAAAGGAACGGAAGCGGGCGGACTCCGCGGCGATGCGCATATCGCAAGACAGCGCCCAGTCAAAACCGCCGCCGGCGGCAATGCCGTTCACCATGGCTATGGTGGGCTTCTCCATACGGGTGAGCAGGTCTACAATCTTGTGGGAGTGGCGCAGCCCCCTGCGCACCTTCTCGGCATCCCGCTCCTCCAGGATGGCCTCCCGCCCCGGACCGGTGCCCATATCCGCCCCCACCGAAAAGTGCCGCCCCGCCCCGGTGAGAATGACTACCCGGGTACTGTCATCATCTGCGGACTCTTCCAGTGCCGAGATAAGCTCCTCAAACATCTCCTCGTTAAGGCCGTTGCGCCTCTCAGGCCGATTCATCATCACTGTGGCGATGCCATCTTCTTTCTTGAGCATAACGGTGTTGTACTTGCGCTCCATGAATACCTCCCCTTTTTATACCTGCGGTGCTGGGTACGCATTCCTGGCCATTAGCCTATAAGAGTGCAGTGCTCGGCCGTGCCCCCTGCACAGCATCTACCGGTTCTCGTCGATGCGCTCCATGAATCCCTCCAGGCGGTCTTTTAACTCATCCTCGCTGACGAAGGAGGGGTCATTGGTGTCTACGTCCAGCACCAGGCTGGGAATCTCCCTCTCGGCAAGGGCATCCTTAACGATGCGGATGGTGGCGCAGGCCTGACGGCAGGCGGTGTGCGCCCAGAATATTATGCCATCGGCTTTGGAATCCCTGGTATCCTCAACA
>JASLXN010000188.1 GCA_030740315.1 Dehalococcoidia bacterium
TCTATGGTCAGATTTATGTCCTCTTTGGAGTGGGCTAGGGATACGAACAGGGCCTCGTACTGGGACGGCGGCAGGTAGACCCCACGCTCCAGCATGCCCCGGAAGAACTTTTGGAAGCTCTCCGCGTCGCAGGCCGCCGCCTGGTCGTAGTCGCTCACGGGACTAGCGGTGAAGAACACGGTAAGCAGAGAGCCCAGCCGGGATATGAAGTGGGGTACGAGGGTCTCATGGGCCGCCTGCTCCAACCCCAAAGACAGCATATCTGAGTTCTCCTCCAGGGTCTCGTATACGCCGGGTACGGCGAGCAGCTTCAGGGTAGCGATACCGGCGGCCATAGCCAGAGGGTTGCCGGAGAGGGTGCCCGCCTGGTAGACCGGTCCCGAGGGGGCCATCATCTCCATGATCTCCCTCCTTCCCCCGTAGGCGCCCACAGGTAGCCCACCGCCGATTATTTTGCCCAGGCAAGTGATGTCTGGATCTATCCCATACAGGCCCTGGGCGCCGGAGTAGCCCACCCGGAAGCCGGTGATGACCTCATCAAACACCAGCAATGAGCCGTGCTGCCGGGTGATATTTCGCAGCCCCTCTAGGAAGCCGGGCAGGGGGTGCACCACGCCCATGTTGGCCGCCACAGGCTCTACGATAAGCGCCGCAATCTCCTCACCCCGCTGCCGGAAAAGCTTCTCCACCTCATCCAAGTGGTTGTAGTTGGCAATCAGGGTCTCGCCGGTGAAAGAGGAAGGGACGCCCGGGGAGGAAGGTATTCCCAAGGTGGCCAGGCCGGAGCCGCCTTTGACCAGCAGGCCATCGGAGTGGCCGTGGTAGCAGCCGGCGAACTTGACGACACTGGCCCGCCCGGTGAAGGCGCGGGCCAGTCGCAGGGCGGACATGACGGCCTCGGTGCCGGAGCTCACGAAGCGCACCATCTTAACCGAGGGTAGGGCGGAGGTGACGAGCCGGGCCAGTTCCGTCTCCCTTGCGGTGGGTGCGCCGAAGCTGGTACCATCCCTGGCGGCCTCGATCACCGCCGCCACCACTTGGGGGTGGGCGTGGCCCAGTATAAGGGGCCCCCAGGACATCATATAGTCCACAAACCGGTTGCCGTCCTCGTCATAGAGATAGCTGCCCTTGCCCGCCTTTATGAACAGCGGCCCACCACCCACGGCGGCGAAAGAGCGCACTGGGCTGTTCACGCCGCCGGGCAGGAACTGCTGTGCCCGGTCAAAGAGTTGCTTTGACCGGGCATTCTTCATCTGGCCTCCAGGCGGGCTACTAGGGCCATCACATGCTCCCGGATGGTATCCCTAATTCCCAGCAGTTTTTCAATAGGTTGACCCAGGGGGTCCTCCACCTCCCACCTCTCGTCCACATCCATAAGGTAGTCAGCATCACATCCAACCGAGATTATACGCCGGGACTTTGCCATGATATCGGATGTAAGGGGCTTGGGGAAGTAGAGGCTGATATCCAGCCCTGCCTCGCGCATCACGGCCACGGCATCCGGGTTGACGCCCCTACCGGGGCGCAATCCAGCGGAGACGGCCCGATATTCGGGTGGGCCTAAATCGTTAAAAAAGGCCTCAGCCATGGGGCTGCGGTGTACATTGCCGATGCACACAAAGAGTATCTGTTTCTTCTGGCCTTGCGTTACCAGGAGCTACCCCCTTTTCTTCGTAGCACCGCACAGGGTTGAAGGGGTTGCGTTGCGGTCACCTTCCTTCTCACCCACCCACCCGAGGATTCTACCTGGGGGGCGAAGCCCCCCAGGGCCACCGGGGCTGCCCCCCCGAGTTTACATACGGGGTGGGTAGGCGGGTAAAGTGTGCCCCGTATTACAGTTCGCTCTGCATAGTAGTCCCACACGCTGTGAACCACCCTACCCTTCCTTCAGCCAGCGGGCCACTTCTCTGGCATGGTAGGTAAGGATGATGTCAGCACCAGCCCGCTTGATGGCGGTCAGGGTCTCCATGATGGCCCGCCTCTCCTCCAGCCAGCCCCTCTGGATTGCCGCCTGGAGCATAGAGTACTCGCCGCTGACATTATAAGCGGCGAGTGGATGAGGAAAGGCGGCCCGCACACGCGAAATGATGTCCAAATAGGGGAGTGCGGGCTTTACCATGAGGATATCCGCCCCTTCGGCAGCATCCAACTCAACCTCTCGCAGGGCCTCGCGGGCGTTGGCGGGGTCCATCTGATAGCTCCGGCGGTCTCCGAAGCCGGGTGCCGAATCTGCGGCCTCCCGAAAGGGCCCATAAAAGGAGGAGGAGTACTTGGCCGCATACGCCATAACGGGGGTGGAGTTCAGCCCGGCACCGTCCAGGTGCTCACGGATGGCCGCCACCTGGCCGTCCATCATGGCCGAGGGGGCCACTACATCGGCCCCGGCTTGGGCCAGGGAGAGAGCCGTGGCCGCCAGCAACTTCAGTGAGCGGTCATTGTCCACCTCGCCGTCCACCACCACCCCGCAGTGGCCGTGGCTAGTATACTCGCACAGGCACACATCAGCCATTACCAGCAGGTCAGGGAATGCCTGCTTTAGGGCAAGGATGGCCTGCTGTGTGACCCCCTCCGAGTCATAGGCTTGGGTACCCATTTCGTCTTTGTGTGACGGGAGGCCGAAGAGGATAAGGGCGGGAATGCCCACTTCCCGGGCGGCGGCGGCCTCCTCCAGCAAGGTATCGGCGGAGAAACGAGAAATACCGGGCATAGAGTCGATGGGCTGGCGCTGGCCCTGGCCGGGCACCACGAAAACGGGGTAAACGAGCTCCTCCACATGGAGCCGAGCCTCCTGCACCATCCGCCGCAGAGGCTGGGTCCGCCTCAAGCGCCGCAGCCTAAGGCCCGGTTCCCGAGCCGTCTTCTGTTCTATCATGCCGTACCTCCGATTGTTCTCACCCGAAACATATAAAGGGTTTTCCGCACGGGGTCACTATTTGCGGAGCCGGGCCAGTGGTATAGCATCCGCGGGATTTCCCGAGGCGCCTGAAACGCGCAAGTTCGCCGAATGGCCCGCCCGTAGCTTGCGAAGCCGACCCAGGAAAAAGGTCAGCACCAGTAGCGGAAATTAGACCCACACCCAGCCGGCCCCGGCGAAAGTTCGCAGAGCGATTACCCCCAAGACGGACACATGAATCCAGAGCAACCATCGCAGAGAAAACCTTCTTG
>JASLXN010000189.1 GCA_030740315.1 Dehalococcoidia bacterium
GGCGCAAACCCTGCGACGGGAGGTAGCCGCCCTGCGCGGGGGCGCTTTGTGTCACCTTCGGGGGCAGGAACTGCTCATCCTGTTGCCGCTCAACTCAACCGATAGCCCACAGACGGCCCGCAGGGCGGCGGAACAGGCAGCCACGGAGCTTAGCCGCCGCCTTAGAGCGCCGCTGGCGATGGGTTTGGGACGTCAGTACCCCGGCCCTCAAGGTGTGACTAGGGGCTACCAGGAAGCCCAACAGGCCCTCAGTATGGGCCGCCGCCTATTCGGACAGGAGTCATTCACCTACTTCGGAGATATGGGGGTGTACCGCCTCCTCTTCGCCCTGCGGCAGGGTGGAGAGTTGGAGTCTTTCTATCAGGAGCACCTGGGCCGCCTGGCCGACTACGACCGGCGTCGGAGTGGAGAGTTGTTGCAGACCCTAGACGCCCTGCTACGGCATCCCACGTTGACCGCCACAGCCACCGCCCTGAGGGTACATCGTAACACCCTGCTCTACCGTCTACGCCGCATTAGCAAGTTCACCGGCCTTGACCTAGAGGACTCCGAGACCCGCCTCACCCTCTCTCTCGCCTTCCGCTCCGGCGAAGTGCTACGCTCGTCTTGATAATTGTGCATGATGCACAATTATCAGCCTCCTTTTTCTGGCATGGTATCCGTAGAAAGCAAGGTGCCCCTCCTTTAGCCTTTAGTTGAGACTCGAGTTTATCAAGGGTTGGGAGTTGTAGAAGCTAGTGCGGGCTAGTAGACATCGGGTTGAGGCACCGAAAAGACGGGCTGAAGAAGGAGGCGAATCATGCCAGAAATAAGCGGAGGCGATACTGCCTGGGTACTGGTCTCAGCGGCACTGGTCCTGTTGATGACACCGGCCCTGGGTTTCTTCTACGGAGGTATGGTGCGCCACAAGAATGTGGTAAGCCTCGTCTTACAGACTTTCATTATCGTGGGTGTCATCAGCGTGTCATGGGTGCTGTGGGGCTACAGCCTAGCCTTCGGCCCGGACAAGTGGGGTATTATCGGCGGCCTAGACTGGGTGGGGCTGCGCGGGGTGGGTATGGAGGCCGGCCCCTATTCGGATACCATACCCCACCAGGCCTTTATGATTTTCCAGGCCATGTTCGCCATTATCACCCCGGCCCTCATCGTGGGCGCCTTTGCTGAGAGGATTAAGTTCAAGACTTTGCTCATCTTCACAGTGCTGTGGTCTACCTTCGTCTATTCCCCTATAGCCCATTGGGTTTGGGGGGTGGGTGGCTGGCTGGGCAACCTCGGGGCGCTGGACTTCGCCGGTGGCACTGTGGTGCATATCAGCTCTGGGGTGGCTGCCCTCGCTGCCATCTTGGTCATGCGCAAACGGCTGGGTTTTGGCCGGGATGCCATGGAACCACACAATGTACCCTTTATCGTGTTGGGGGCCGCCCTCCTGTGGTTCGGCTGGTTCGGCTTTAACGCCGGCAGTTCGCTGGCGGCAGACGGCCTGGCTGCCAATGCCTTCGTGGTCACCAACACCGCCGCCGCCATGGGTGCCCTCACGTGGATGACCATGACCTGGTGTCTGGGAGGAAGACCCAGTGCCGTGGGCGCAGCGTCTGGCGCGGTGGCCGGGCTGGTGGCCATCACGCCCGCTGCCGGGTTCGTGGGCCCGGTGGCCGCCATACTCATAGGTCTGGGGGCCGGGGCTTTCTGCTACCTGGCCTGCCGTCTTCGGGCCAAGCTAAAGCTGGATGATTCCCTGGATGTATGGGGTGTCCACGGGGTGGGGGGTACCTGGGGCGCTATCGCTACAGGCCTTTTCGCCACCGCCGCCATCGGTGGAACCGACGGCCTGTTCTACGGGAACACATCCCAGCTATGGACACAGTTAGCTGCCGTGGGAGTCACCTGGGCCTTTTCCTTCACCATGACTATCATCATCCTTAAGGTCCTGGATTGGACAGTCGGTCTCACCGTAAATGAGGAAGAGGAGAACCGCGGCCTGGACCTCTCCCAGCACGGCGAATCCGGATATAGGCTATAAATTGGAGGCTGCTTATGAACAAAATTGAAGCCATAATAAGGCCGGAGCGGGTGGACAAGGTCAAGGATGCCCTAGCCGCCGACGGGTTTGCAGGCCTCAATGTGGTCAATGTGGTGGGCAGGGGCACTCAGAAAGGGGTGATCTACCAGGGCCGGGCAGGCGAGAAATACACCGTGGACATGCTGCCCAAAACGAAGCTGGAGTTGGTAGTGGCCGATGCTGATACCGATAAAGCCGTGGACATCATCGTCGCCGCCGCCCGCACCGATAACATCGGCGATGGCAAAATATTCATCTCTCCTGTGACCCAGGTCGTCCGAGTACGCACCGGGGACCGGGGTGACGGAGCACTATAGGAAAAAAGGAGGCTGACATGAGTGTGGAACTGATTATAGCGTTAGCGGCCTTTGCCGCCATACTTGTCACCTGGATGGTGCTGCCCATACCCTCGCGGGACAAATAATAACAGGACAGAGGCAAGTAGCAGAAAACAGCCGTTGGACGGTTGAACAGAGGAGGTATGCATGCAAGCAATGACTGCCAGCGGGGTCATGGAAATCATCCGGGAAAAGGGCCTCAAAATGGTGGATCTCAAATTCGTAGACCTGCCGGGACAGTGGCAGCACTTCTCCATCCCGTCTGCCGCCTTCGGTGAGGAGGTCTTTGAAGAAGGAGCGGGCTTTGACGGCTCCAGCATTCGCGGCTTTCAGAGCATCCACGAGAGCGATATGCTGCTGATACCGGACCCCACCACCGCCATTGTGGATCCGGTGTGCGAGGTGCCCACCCTGAGCCTGGTATGTAGCATAAAGGACCCCATCTCCGGCGAGTGGTATAGCCGTGACCCCCGTTTCGTGGCCAAAAAGGCCGAGACCTACCTCAAGGAAACGGGTATAGCCGATGTCAGCTACTGGGGCCCAGAGTTGGAGCATTTCCTATTTGACAGCATCCGCTTTGACCAGAACTCCCACAGTGGCTTCTACTTTATTGACTCCGTGGAGGGCATCTGGAACTCGGGTAACGGTCACGGCGCTAACCTTGGCTACCAGCCCCGCCACAAGGAGGGCTATTTCCCCGTGCCCCCCACCGATAAGCTCCAGGACCTTCGCTCCAAAATA
>JASLXN010000018.1:0-261 GCA_030740315.1 Dehalococcoidia bacterium
GATATGCGAGAGGTGGCCGAGGGGGTGTACACCACCTCGGCCGTACGGGAGCTGGCCCGCCGCCAGGGGGTTAGTACGCCCATTGCCGAGCAGCTATACCGGGTTCTGTTTGAAGGGGCGGAACCCCGGCAGGCGGCCCACGAACTGCTGTGGAAACAGGGACCCGTCCGAATGTCAGTCCAACCGCCCGTTCACCTCGAGGAGTAGTGTGCCGCCACTGTCCCTGCCGCTGATTTTCGTCACCGCCTTTGTAGTGGGGCT
>JASLXN010000018.1:271-16359 GCA_030740315.1 Dehalococcoidia bacterium
CGGCGGACTGTTCCTGCTCTACATGAGCTACGGCCTGTTCCGTACACCCGCCCGGCTACCCGTACCTGGAGGCCCCACCCCACCACTTGGGCGCAGCCCCTTGGTGGCGGGGGCGATGGTAAGCCTGGCCAACCCCTACTGGTTCCTTTGGTGGGCCACCATAGGAACAACCTATGTAATCTGGGCGCTCAGCCTGGGCGCTGCCGGGCTGATACTCTTTTACCTGGGACATATCCTATCGGACCTCTCCTGGTATAGCCTGGTGAGCCTGCTCGTATCGCGGGGGAGGCGTATGCTGAGTCCGCGGATATACCAGGGGCTGTTGCGGGGCTGTGGGGCCTTCCTGCTGGCTCTGGGTAGCTACTTCATCTACTCGGGAGTAAACTTCCTGGCGTAATCTTCCGGCGCCAGGCAAGTTTCACCACCGCTGCCCCTCGCGGGCAAAAAGCTACAGGCACTGGCCTAGCAGTTCCTCTAGGTAAAGGCTCAAATCCACGATAGTCAACTTCTGTCCCTTGTGATATTCTGTTGCCATCGGTATGTCCTCCTTCCCTGTTCTTGTGACTTCTTCACAGGGTAGGATATGTCGGTATCTTTTTTCACCATTTCTGGGACACTACCTTACGAATGGTGACAGAGAGAATCATGGTGACAGACTGTAATCGCTTCCAAGCGGGATGAGGTTGACGGGCAGCACAGGAGCGAATTAAAGTGTAGGTCATCGGGCATCGTAGTGTCGCTGCCTAGCCAATTGAAAATAGAAGTTCCAGTCCGAGGAGGGAATTGCAAAGAGGGTCAAGGTATCTGCCGGTAGCCCACTGCAGCGCGAGACCAATTGGAAATATTCTCATTATCCGTGGAGGGGTGCCTCTAACCTGTCAGCCAAGTGTCTGACGCTTCTGGTTCAACAGTGAAAATGTCAACTCCAAGCTCCTCAAACGTGGGTAGCAATACAGCCAGGTGGACACTGGCTGCTGCCAGCAAATACGCATGATTTACCGTTGCTGTGGTGCTTGGACGGCCATTGCAGCGCCTGCTTTAGATGACTGTAGTATAATCCACTCAGGTGTTTTTCAGAACTGTCGGGCGCAGAGATAGCAAGAAGAAGGTCGGGGGAAGGGTTTACCCCTTTGTGGCTATGGGTAGGCCCCTTTTCCTGCTGGGGTCATTGCCTATGTATCTGATGGGGGCTGCTGCTGCATGGCGTGACGGCCATGGGGTAGAGCCAGCCAAACTGGTCTTGGGAATGCTTCTGGTGTGGCTCATCCAGCTCATGACCCACTACAATAACGAGTACTGCGACCTGAAGACTGATCAGGCAACACAGGCCACCACGCGCATCTCCGGGGGGAGCCGGGTGTTGGTACGTGGCTTGGTGCCTAGGCAGAGAGCCAGAATGTCGGCTGTGGCCACTTTGGCCTTGGCCATGGTGGTCTTGGCTACCTTGGCGGCAGTATCTCATGTCGGCAACTTGCTCTTCCTTTTCGCTGGAGCAGCGGCGTTTGTGGGTTGGTTCTATTCGGCCCCGCCCCTAGCCCTGGAATCCAAAGGCCTTGGGGAAATTGCCATTGTTTTCGTGACAGCTTCCCTGCTACCGAGTACGGCCTACTACATTCAGGCCTCGGCTGTGAGCCCCGCCCTTGTGTTGGCGTGCGCTCCGCTGGCCCTTATCGTTCTCTCTCTGACAATAGCGACCGGATTGCCCGACGTATCTGCCGATGTAGCCACCGGCAAGATGACGATAGTCGCTAGGTTGGGGGAAAAAAGGGCCCTCTGGCTCCACAATAGCGTCTTGGCCATGGGGTGGCTGGGCTTCAATGCGTGGACAGCCTCTTTCCGACTGTCTCCTGGCTGGTTTGCCATCGCGGGCACTGCGCCCATGGTGGCTGTGGTTGCAGCCAGTCTCAAGGGCGCCGGTAAGGGTAACATGAAGGCCATGGAAAGGATGGGTATGGCCGAGGGCGTGCTGCTGAGTTGGATAGCCTTGAGCGTGGGTGCCCAGTTCCTCCTTGAGTGACACCTGCCCGGATATGAACGGCTGAAAACTAGGAAGCCGGCTTGCTGAGGGGCGGGATTGTGGTTAGTGGTGCCGGAGTAGTCGGGAAGGGACACATGGGCTTCGGACTGACGTGGTTTGTGCTGACGTCGTATCGGCCGTATTCACTGGTTAGCCAGGGGTCTCCGCAGAACCCAGGAGTGCGCAGCCCTTGAGGCCACACAAACAGCACGATTCTAGAGCCCAGCGGATCATATTGGAAGTACTAAGCAGCCGTGGGCAACACTCGAACTGTTTGCGTCCTGACCTTGTGCCGACACTCATGCATTTGTTGGCGAATTGTTCGTGGGAGACTGATGGACATCGACACTTGGACAGCCCGCTGTTCATCTCTTGAGGGCCGTCTTGGTCACGCGTCGGGCGATTCCCATGTCAGGCACCGTCAAGCTCTAACTGACAACCTTCCGAGGCAACTTTCTCCAACACTCTCCTGCTGCCCAGTTTGACCTTTGTTTCCCTGGCTGATATTATTACAACTTAATTTCCAACAGAATGGCATCATGAAAGGGGCATCTTGGCATCGGTTGAGGCAACGGCAACAACCCTGGAAAGATTCTCGCGCTTCGTTAAAGAGCGCCACGAATATGCCCGGGCGTGGAAGGAGCGCACCGGCGGCAAGGTGGTGGGCTATTTCTGCTCCTACGTACCTGAGGAGGTGCTTTACTCACAGGGGGTGCTGCCGGTTAGGGTGCTGGGCAGCCATGAACCACAAGACCTCACCGAGCGCCACATCTTCGGCATGTTCTGTCCTTACTCCAGGGATGTGCTGTTTCAGGGTCTCAGCGGCCGCTATGAGTACTTGGATGGATTGGTGTTTGCCCACTGCTGCCCCCATATCCGCCAGTCATACGAGAGTTGGCGCCTGCACCGCCCCGTGGAGTTCAACCACCTGATGTGGGTTCCCTCCCTGGTGCAGAGCGAGCACGCCGTGCCTTTCTTTGAGGACGGGGTTCGCAAGCTGACCTCCGCCACCGAGGAGTGGACGGGTAAAAAGGTTGCCCCTGAAGCACTGGCTCAGGCGATTTCCACTTACAACCTGAACCGCAGGCTGCTGGCTCAGCTATACCAATGGCGCAAGCCGGAGCCGCCACTCATCACCGGTGCCCAGGCCATGGAGGTGGTGGTGTCCAGCACCGTTATGGACAAGGCCGAGCACAACCAGTTGCTGCAGGAGCTGCTGGCAGGCAAACCGCAGGCAACCGCTGCCGGGGTGCGGCTACTGGCTCTGGGCAGCGAGAACGACGACACCGGCATCATAGAGCTACTGGAGTCCCTAGGAGCATCGGTGGTCATAGAGGACAACTGCCTGGGCAACCGGTACTTCTGGGATGAGGTGTCTCCGGACGGTGATGGGCTCACCATGGTGGCCACCCGCTATTTGGAAAAACCACCCTGCCCGCAGCGGGACATCGGCCCCAGGGTACGCGCCGACTATCTGACAGCCTTGGCCAAGGAGTACAATGTGCAGGGCGCGGTCTTTCTACGCCAGAAGTTCTGTGACCCCCACGCCTACGAGGTACCTATCCTCCAGCAGGCCTTCAAAGACCTGGGGTTGCCCACCCTGATATTGGAGCTGGATGTGACTACACCCCATGGGCAGTACCGCACCCGTGTTGAGGCGTTTATGGAGATGTTTCTGTAAGGAGGATGCTATGGCTGTAGCCACCCGCTACCCCACACGCCCGCTGGACTGCTGGGGAAAGTTGCGAGAGATACGGCGCAAGTACGCCGTGCGCTCCTGGGATGTGAAGGAGCGCGGCGGTTTCGCCGTGGCCGCCCAGTTGCCGCTGATGCCGATGGTGGCGGGCATAGGCGAGTTCGCTCGGCGCATCTACGGCCCATACTTCGGCAAAGCCATGAAGGAGCCGGAGGTGCTGCGACAGTTCCATGAGGCCGCCGACGCCGAGGGCTACCCACGGGGCGAGATGTGCTCCTCCATGCACCACCAGATAGGCCAGATGCTGCTGGGCCTCACCCAAATAGATCCTATGACTGGGGTGTCGCGTCCAGTGGACTTCATCTTGGAGTGCAACTTCTGCCATTCGGTGTCCAAGACCGCTCAGATAGGTGGGGAGATTATGGGCGTCCCTTTCTTTATAATAGATGTGCCGCATACCAGCGGAGAGGCCGCACAGCGCTATGTTTCTGGACAACTCATGGATGCTATCGGCTGGCTGGAGAAGATAACAGGGCGCACCTTTGACGACGGCAAGTTCCTGGAGGCCATGACCCACTGGTGGCAGCGGGGGGCGCTATACGCCCGCATAGGTGAGACCCTCAAGGCCATACCCGCCCCCTTAGACTACTGGCAGGTGCGGGCGCTGCGGGTCCCTGCCCAAGTGGGCGGCCACACAGCCGAGGTTGCCGAGTTCTATGAGATGGCCCTGGACGAGGTGAGGGAGCGTATCAAAGAGGGCATATCCGCTTTTGGGGTAGAGACCTGCCGTCTCAGCCACGAGGGCGAGGAGATGTTCTACGCCGATAAGCTACTGGCGGACACGGTGATGCACTACGGGGCGGTGTTTGTGACCGGGGATGTCGGGTTCAACACAGGGCTATGGGACATCCAGGAGGACGGCTCTTGGCGGGCGGCCCCAACCCTTCAGGAGATGGGCCTGACCCTGAGTACTCGGGAGGACGCCGTAAATCTGCTCGCACGGTCATTTGTGGACTACGGCCCCATCTTCCATTGCTTGCGGGTAGACGAGAAACCCACTGAGATGGTTAAGAAGTCACAGGACTGGCACTCACAGGGAGCGGTCCTCCATATGGATATCGGCTGCCGGGGCATGTCGCCGGGCGTGATGGAGGCCAAAATAGCCTTAGAGGAAGCGGGCTTCCCCACCGTGTCTTACGAGTCCTCCAACAGCGACCCAAGGGACTTTACCCCCAGCCAGATAACGGACCGGCTGGAGTCCTTCCTAGAACGGCTGGGTCTCAACCGCATCAGCTAATCGCTGTTCCCAGGGGCCGCCCTTTGGACATGGGGTAATTGGCTTCCCATGCCCCCTTCATGGGGGGTGCAAGCTTTCCCGGGCTGGAACTTGGGCTGGCCGCGTTCGGCTAACGCTGCCTCACGGAAGGGCTGTGGCCGAGTTCTCTCAGGCCTTTGATCGCCTTATCGGCTTGGTCGGCGTCCTTCGTGTCCAGGTGGACCGTGAATTCTCTGTCGCTGTTTGCGGGAGAGGTCGTCATCCAGATAACCTTTATCCCAACTTCCGCCCTGTTGATGGCGGCTATTATTGCCTCTATGCATGGCCCATCACCACACTTGGGCACCGTCAGCCGCGTACCGGTCTCACCTATGCCCAGTGTAGGATTCACCACCTTGTAAAATATGTCGTTAGTGGTAACTATGCCAATTGGCTTGCCATCCTTTACCACTAGCAAGGCTCCCACATTACGTGTCTGAGCCAGAGCAACCGCCTGCTCCACCGTGTTCTCCGGCCCAATCGTCACCACATCAGTCACCATGATATCTTTGATCTTGGTACGGGAGAGCAGCCATATAGCCTGCCAGACTAGGTGAGCCGCGGCCGGCTTGGAGGCGCGCTCCAGGCGGTCCTCGGCAACTAGCCCTACCAGCTTTCCCTCGTCAATTACGGGGAGGCGCCGTACCCGGTGCTCCTTCATCAGTGCTTTGGCGTCGCTGACTGAAGCATCGCTGTTTACGCTTACAACGCCCCTGGTCATTATGTCCTCGACTATCATGGCCGTCCTCCGTCTAACTGGTCGCTGGAAGCTGCCTGACCCTTGTTCTTAGCACATTCCAGTCTATTGTACCACTTGTGGGATCAGAATTGGGGGCATGGTACCAGACTGCCCTCTTTTTGAGGGTGGACAAGAGAAGCTATTGCCTGCGGGCCATGATATGCAGGAAGGGAGCCACGCCCCAAGCCAGGTAGAGCAGGGTGGTGGCCCCCCCCCCCCCCCCCCCCCCCCCCCCAGAAATTTGGGGGGTTTTTGGGGCCCAAAGGGAAACAGGAAGCATGCCACAATGCCCCCGGCCACCCCGGACAGGAAGCCCCATAGGAGGGGTTTCAGCCGTCCCCGGGGCATGATCACCGGGAACCACCGATTCCCCACCCTCCACACCCCCCAGGCCACAAACATATATAGACAAATGTCAATCATGCTTTGAGTTTCCAATCATCTCGTTTCACCAACAGTTGAGACCCCTCGCTCCACTCGGGGTGATCCTGCGGAAAGGCGTGATTCTGAGGGAAGCTTAGAATCTGATCTGCGCACGCGCGTCCCGTCCCAGGATATGTGGCCCTCCCACCCGCCCGCGCTAGACTCCGTCAAAGGGGCGTCCCGGTCCCGATAGCGAAGGATTGCTGAAACCCCTCTAGGCCACTCCGCTACAAAGCGAAATTGGGGGATTGGGGTGCAAAGCCCCCCAGAGAAAATTACTTTCGGACGGGCGGTAAGAAAAAGAGTCGCTGCGGGACCTCCCCCCTTCACCGGGCTGCCCCCATTAGCTGGGACACATCCTCAGCCCCAGACTCCTCCATGAAGGCCACTAATCCCTCCAGCACATCTAGACACGCATGTGGGTTGGCGAAGTTTGCGGTGCCCACCTGCACAGCGGTGGCACCGACCATCAGGAATTCAGCGGCGTCCCTGCCTGTTGCTATGCCGCCGCAGCCGATTACTGGCACCTGCACTGCCCCGACCACCCGGTACACCATCCTCAGGGCCACCGGCTTAACCGCCGGGCCTGACAGCCCGCCCATGTACACCCGCCCGCTACCGGCGTCAATGTCCATACCGGCGATAGTGTTGATAAGGGAGATAGCGTCTGCGCCCCCGGCCTCGGCGGCGCGCGCCGTCTCGGTAATATCGGTGACATTGGGGCTGAGCTTGGCCACCACGGGCAAGGAGGTGGCACCCCGCACCCCCCGCAGCACCTCCTGGGTAGCCGAAGCTGAGGTGCCGAACTCCATACTGCCCTTGGATACATTGGGGCAGCTTATGTTTACCTCAATACCCGCCACCCCGGCCACTCCGTCCAGCCGACGGGCCAGCCTGGCGTAGTCCTCCACCCGCTCTCCGGCTATGTTTACCAGCACTGGTAGCCTCCACCCGGCCCAGATGGGGGCCATATCGGCTACCAGCCGATCCACCCCCATGTTCTGGAGGCCGATGCTGTTGAGCATTCCCCCTGCCGTCTCTACGGTGCGAGGTTGGGGGTTGCCATCCCGTGGTTCCAGGGTGGTGCCCTTACACACCATGGCCCCCAGCCGCTGGATGTCAAAGAAAGGTTCGTATTCCACGCCGTATGCGAAGGTGCCCGAGGCGGACATCACCGGGTTGCAGAGCACCAGGTTGGGCGCAATGGTAACCGAAAGCGTCGTGGGCACGCCGTCCCTACAGCCCCGCCAGGTGGGTCACCGGCGCCAGGGCGGTTATCAGCGCCACACCCAGCAACACGGACGCTATAACCCATTTGTTGAATGTACGGTGGGCCTCCGGCAGCAAGTCAGAGGCCCCTACATAGATAAATGTACCGGCGGCGAAGGCCAACAGCGGCACGAAGAACCCCTCTGGGAAGAACCCCAGCAGCACCAGTACCACTCCTAGGGGAGTGAATAAGGCATCTATGCTCAGAGCACCCCATACGCGGCGCATGTTGTAGCCAGCGGTGCGCATGATTACTGCGGTTGCAAAGCCCCGAGGGAACTCGTGGATGAGCACCGCCAAGGCTATGGTCAGGCCCACTGCCGGGGCCAGGCGGAAGCCAATACCTATGGCCACACCGTCCAGCAGACTCTCCGCTGCAATGCCGATGAGAGCCGTCCACCCGATGGTAGTGGTCGTATCACACTCCCCCTCGGGGCAGGAGTGCACCAGCACCAGCTTCTCCACCACATATAGGGCGAAGAAACCCACTGCCAGAAAGATGAAGCTGCCCTCCCCCTCCGCCACCATCTCCGGCAGTATCTCCAGGAAGGCCACCGAGAGCATCACTCCGGCGGCGAAGCCCAGCAGATACCGGGAGCGGATGTTGCGGACGCGGGTATACAGGGGCAGCATGCCCCCTCCTATGGCGGAGGCTGCGGCTATCAGGCTGAATATGAGAGCTGCCATCTAAACCAGCATCTCCACCAGGCGGTGAGAGAGATAGAACAGGCCCATGCCGGCCACAACAAAGACCACCGCCAGCCGTGAAGGGCCTCTACCGGCTGCGGGGAGAAGGCCGCTCACTGCCACATGGATAAAGATCCCCGTGGTCAGCCACGGGAAATTGGTCAGCATGGAACCGTAGATATTGCGTCGGAAGATAGCCAAGCCGCCGCCGATGATGTTGGCCGCAGCGATTACCAGACTCAGCATTACTTCTACCAGCCATGGGGGCATCTCAGGCTACTCCGCTAACCTGCCTCCGCCGGCTACAGCCCTTTACCGGCCAGAAACACAGCCAGGTCGGACACCCGGCAGCTATAGCCCCACTCGTTGTCGTACCACGATAGCACCTTCACCATGCTGTCATCAAGCACCAGTGTGCTGGGGGCATCAAAGACGGAGCTATGGGAGTTGCCGATGAAGTCCGAACTCACTAGCTCCTGCTCGGTATATTCCAGTATCCCCTTCAAAGGCCCCTCGGCGGCCTGCTTACAGGCGGCGTTCACCTCTTCGGCGGTCACCTTGTGGTCCAGGTCCGCCACGAAGTCGCAGACAGAGCCGGTGGCTACAGGCACACGGAAAGCCATACCGTGAATCCTTCCTTTGACCTCGGGGATGACCATGGTCACCGCCCGGGCGGCCCCAGTGGTGGTGGGGATGATGTTGACCGCCGCGGAGCGGGCACGGCGCAGGTCTTTGTGGAACATGTCTAACAGGCGCTGGTCGTTGGTGTAGGCATGGATGGTGGACATGAGGCCCCGTACCAACCCGAAGCTCTCGTGAAGCACCTTGACTACAGGGGCGATGCAGTTGGTGGTGCAGGAGGCATTGGAAAGCACATGATGTTTGGCGGGGTCGTACATATAGTCGTTTACCCCCAGTACAACGGTCAGGTCCTCGTTCTTGGCGGGCGCAGAGATGATAACCTTCTTGACCGTATCCCGGATGTGGCCGGCGGCCTTCTCAGCATCTGTAAATACCCCGGTGGACTCCACCACTATTTGTGCCCCCACACCGCTCCAGGGAATCTGGGCCGGGTCCCGCTCAGCAAAGACCCGTATACTTTTACCGTCAACCGTGAGGGAGTCCCCGGCGGCCTCTACCTTGCACGGATACTTGCCGTAGGTGGAGTCCCACTGTAACATGTGGGCATTGGTGGGAATATCGGTGAGGTCGTTTACGGCCACCACCTCCAGCTCTTGTGAGTGGCGCTCCTGGACGGCCCGCAGCACTTGGCGGCCGATGCGCCCGAAACCGTTGATGCCGATTTTAGTGGTCATAGGAGTCCTCCTTCGTGTGGGCTATCCGTTATGTCCTCGTCTGCATGTGCTGCTGCGGCGCATCTGTTCAGACACATTTACTCGCGCCGGCCGTGCTCGGCGCTCGCCTCGGTGGCGATGCCCCCGCGTGGGGCGAAGCGGGCGCTCACCCGCATCCACACCGGGTCCAACAGCGCCGCGAGATCCTTCAGAATACGGCTGACGCTGTGCTCCTGGAGGATGCCCACGCTGCGGAAGGAGGCGAGGTAGAGCTTCAGGCTCTTTAGCTCCACCAGAGTGTTTCCGGGGATATAACTTATCTCCACGTGGGCGAAGTCCGGCAGCCCCGACCAGGGACATACCGAGGTGAACTCATCGGTAGTATAGCTTACCACTGTCTTCTCACCCGGGTACTCGTAGTGGATGGCCAGAAGGTCGGCGGTGCGCAGGGCCTCCTCACCGCTGAAATCAAACTCCTCGCGGTATCCCGGTTGTCCTGCATTCGGGTGTAGTTCCACTTCCGTATGTTGCCTCAACTGGCTACCCTATAGACGATGATACCGTCCTGGAGGAGACGCTCCACGGAACCCTCCCAGCGCATGTACTCCAGGTGGGCGATGGTCTCCGTAACAGCAATGCGCCGGTCCAGGGAGTTGAACTGGTCCCAGGGCTGTGGGATGTTCCATGTTATTTGGGAGGAGATAAACCAGGCGTTCTGAGGCTCTTGGCGGATTACGCCTCGTATTTCCTCCTTACGCTGCTCGTGGTGCTCTTTTATCTGGTCTATGCGCTCCCGCAGATTGGCGAAGATATTCTCGTGGGCCGGTAGCACTTGGGTAGCTGGCAGGTTGCGCAGCTTGTTAAGGGAGTTTATGAAGTCCGCCAAGGGGCTATCGCCCGATTGCACATGGAAACTGATGTTGGGTGTGATTTCCGGCAGGATGTGGTCACCGGAGAAGAGGATTCTATGCTCGGACTCCCAGAGGCATATATGGCCGGGGGAATGGCCCGGTGTCCACAGCACTTCCAAGTTGAAGATTCCGGTGCTCAGCACCTCTCCACCGTAGAGGGACACATCGGGCATGGTTACGGAAACATATTCCAGCACCGGCATAGAAGCCGATTGCAAGCTGTCCAGGTCCACTTGAGGCACGCCGTGGAGGGCCAGTACGGCCCCCATCTTGTCCCGGAGCTCGGCGAACTTAATGTAGCGTGACTCAATCAGATCCCCCTCCCAGCGGTGTGTCATGAGCTTGGTAGATGGGGACACCTGTTTGATGCGTCCTGCCAGGCCGTAGTGGTCAGCGTGGACATGGGTCACCACGATGGTTTCGATATCAGAAAAGTTCAGACCCATGCCTTTGAGTCCGGCTTCCAGGGCGTTGAAGGCGTCCTGGGTGTACCATCCGGTGTCAATCATCAGCCAGCCGCTCTTGCCCTTGAGCACATAGCAGTTGAGGAAGCCCAGGGGGTTGTCCGGAATAGGAACCTTAATCTGGTGGATGCCGGGAATAATCTCCATGAGGTCTCCTTTATATTTTGATGGGGAGGAAAGCCTTCCGGCCGGGGTAGGTGGCGGCCTCCCCCAACTCCTCTTCTATGCGGAGCAGCCGATTATACTTGGCCAGCCGCTCCGAGCGGCAGGGGGCACCTGCCTTGATGAAGCGTGCCCCCAGGGCAACAGCCAGGTCAGCGATGGAGGTGTCCTCCGTCTCGCCGGAGCGGTGGCTGATGATGGTGGCCCACCCCGCCCGCTGGGCCAGGCGCACGGCGTCTATGGTCTCAGTGAGGGTGCCTATTTGGTTCAGCTTGATGAGGATAGCGTTGGAGGACCTGCTTTCGATGCCTGTAGCCAGGCGATCCGGGTTGGTTACATACAGGTCATCTCCCACCAGCAACACCCGTTTGCCCAACCTATCGGTAAGGATTTGCCACCCTGCCCAGTCCTCCTCCCCTAACCCGTCTTCAATGCTCACCACGGGGAAGGACGATACCAGGTCTTGGTAGAAGTCCACCATATCCAGGGCGCTCAGCACATGCCCGTCCCGGGGCAGGTGGTAGCTGTCATCTGACAGAAGATTGGAAGCAGCCACATCCAGCGCCAGGAAGCAGTCCTCCCCCGGCCTATAGCCGGCGGCTTCGATGGCTTTCACCAGCACCTCCGCCCCGTCCCTGTTGGAGGGCAGGGCGGGTGCAAACCCACCCTCGTCGCCCACCGCTGTGTTCCACCCACGCTCCCCCAACAGCTTGCGCAGCGTGTGGTAGATTTCCGTACCCATCCGCAGCGCCTGGGAGAAGCTGGGTGCCCCGGCGGGCACCAGCATATACTCCTGAAAGTCGGCCGCATCAGCGGCATGCTGGCCCCCGTTCACCACATTCAGCATGGGTATGGGTAATGCGGCGCTCAGGCCGCCCAGGTAGCGGTAAAGGGGCATGCCGGCGTGGGCGGCGGCGGCACAAGCACAGGCCAGGGAGACCCCCAGGATGGCGTTGGCTCCCAGCCGGGACTTGTTATCGGTGCCGTCCAACTCCAGCAGCCGGCGGTCTAACGCCGCCTGTAAGGAGGCATCTGCGCCCCTCAGAGCGGGAGCTATGATACTGTGTATGTTATCGATGGCCTTGAGGACCCCCTTGCCGCCGTAGCGGGCGGGGTCGCCATCACGCAGTTCCAGGGCCTCATGGATGCCGGTGCTAGCCCCGGAGGGGACGGCAGTCCGGCCCATAGCGCCCCCTGCCAGGGCCACCTCTACCTCCACAGTAGGGTTGCCCCGGGAGTCCAGTATCTCCCGCGCCCAGATGGCCTCAATGCCTGTGTTCAATTGCCTCCGTTGGGGCATCTCCCATGGCGGCCAGCACCCTGTCAATCGCCTCCTCCGGCGTCGTGGCCCGCATTATAGGGTCCCTGCCCTCACCTTCGCGGCTTATCTCCCAGGTGCCGATGCCTACCACGGGTATGCCGCCCTGAAGGGCAAAGGCTATCTCGGAGAGGGTGCTGTAGTAGCCTTCGATGGCTATCACCGCCTGGGCGGACTTGACCACAATGGCGTTGTGGGTATAGCCAATACCCGTGGTGATGGGTATCTGGATATATGGGTTGGCATCCTCCGGGTGGTTGTTACCGGGGAGTATGCCCACCGTCCTACTCCCTGCTCCGGCCACACCGCGGGCGGCAGCCTTCATCACCCCGGTCAGGCCGCCACACACCAGTGCGAAACCTCGGCGGGCCAACTCTCGGCCCACCACTTTAGCCGCCTTGGCCTCCCCAACGCTGCACTGGCTGCCACCGATAACGGCTATAATTGTGTTCATACGGTGTAGTAATTATATCCGATGTTACTACCACACACCACCCCGCTAATCCATCAGCAGAATAAGCCGTGAGGGTGTGGGCTACAATTGACCCACCGGATGGTTGGGGTGACGAAGTCCCCAAATCCGTCTAACCGGGCGTGGGTGGGAAACAGAAGGGCCTGTCAAGTTCCCCTGGTACTTGCTTTGAATGTTTGTTCTGTTTTGCTTAATGTCTGGTATTCGTCAACATATGGCGGCACACGACTAGGGGAGAAGACGGAACATGGGCGTAAAACTCAGATACATCCTGCTGGCGGCGGTATCGTCCCCGGTCCTTTTCCTAGTGATGGGAGTCCCCACTGTTGTGATAAGCAATACCTTATAATACCCTAAGGCGGTTAGGGGGCTTTGCCCCCTACAGCGATCTAACTGGGTGGGTGGGCGGAGAAGAGAAGAGTCGCTAGACAGCCTCATCTCCCCGGTTTGTTCCTGTCGTGCTATCTGGTATTATTCTTTAGTGGGGCTGTATGCCCCTTTTGCTATCATCGGGCGAGGAGATAGATGTCCACCAGGTATGACCCACGCGAGATAGATAAGAAGTGGCAGCAACGATGGGACGCCGATGGCCTTTACCGAGCCCTAGATGACGACCCTCGCCCCAAGTACTACGATCTCACCATGTACCCCTATACCTCCGGCGACCTCCACATCGGACACTGGTACGCCATGGCCCCCGCCGATGTCTATGCCCGGTACATGCGTATGAACGGCTATAATGTGATGCACCCGATGGGCTTTGATGCCTTCGGGCTACCCGCGGAGAACGCTGCCATCAAGCGGGGCATACATCCCTACGCCTGGACCATGAGCAATGTGGACAATATGCGCCGCCAACTACGCTCCATGGGCGCTTCCTATGACTGGGATCGGGAGGTGAACACATGCCTGTCCGACTACTATAAATGGACACAGTGGTTCTTCCTGAAGTTGTATGAGGCGGGACTGGCCTACAGGAGCAAGGCACCGGTGAACTGGTGCCCCCAGTGCCAGACGGTGCTTGCCAACGAGCAGGTGGTGTCCGGCGGTTGTGAGCGTTGCCACACCGAAGTGGGGCGCCGGGAGCTGGAGCAGTGGTTCTTCCGCATCACCGAGTATGCCGATGAGCTAAAGGCACACATTGGCATCGAATGGCCGGAGCGCATCAAAATCATGCAGCGCAACTGGGTGGGCAAGAGCGAGGGCGCCGACCTATCGTTCGGACTGGAGCACCATAACCTGGAGGAAAAGGAGATCCGGGTATTCACCACCCGCCCCGATACCATCTATGGCGCCACCTTCATGGTGCTGGCCCCGGAGCATCCCCTAGTCGAGAAACTGACCATCCCGGAGCAGCGCAAACAGGTGATGGACTACACCGTTCAGGCCTGGGAGCGCTCCGAAATTGAGCGCCAGGCGGTGGAGAAGGGGAAGTCCGGTGTCTTCACCGGGGCCTACTGCATCAACCGGTTCAACGGGGATAAGGTGCCCATCTGGATAGCCGACTATGTGCTGATGGGATACGGTACCGGGGCGGTGATGGGTGTGCCGGCACACGATACCCGGGATTTCGCCTTCGCCAAGAAATACGGTATTCCCATACCGGTGGTTATCGCTCCTCCAGGATGGTTGGGTGCGGAGCTGGAAGATGCTTATGTAGGCGAGGGCACCATGGTCAACTCCGGCCCCTTCCAGGGCGTCCCAAGCACTGAAGGCAAGGACGCCGTGGCTCGTTATGCCGAAGAGAAGGGATGGGGCAAAAAGGCGGTCTCCTACCGCCTGCGGGACTGGCTCATCTCCCGACAGCGCTACTGGGGTGCCCCCATCCCCATGGTTTACTGCCCTCAGTGTGGAGTGGTGCCCGTGCCCGAAGACCAGCTACCGGTGATGCTGCCCCAGGACGCCGAGTTCCGCCCCACCGGGGAGTCGCCCCTCAAGTACCACCAGGGCTTCGTCAATACCTCCTGCCCCCGCTGCAGCCGCCCTGCCCAGCGGGAGACAGATACCATGGACACCTTTATGTGCTCCTCGTGGTACTACTTCCGATACGCCTCCCCTCATTACGATAAGGGGCCCTGGGAGCCGGAGGCCCTCGGGAAGTGGCTGCCGGTGGATCTCTACACCGGCGGGGCGGAGCACGCCGTCATGCACCTGTTCTACTCCCGTTTTTTCACTAAGGCGCTGCGGGACATGGGTCTCATTGACTTCGGCGAACCTTTCACTCGGTTCTTCAGCCAGGGTGTCATCGTCTCCGGCAAGGCCAAGATGTCTAAGTCTCGGGGCAATGTGGTGACACCAGATCCCTATGTGGAGGAGATGGGGGCGGATGCGGTGCGGGTGTACCTCATGTTCGTAGGCCCCTGGGATCAGGGTGGGGAGTGGGACGATAGGGGCATCAGCGGCGTTTCCCGGTGGCTGAACCGGGTGTGGGGCCTGATAGAGGACGGCTACATCCCCCGCCACCCCACCCCCACCGCCATCCAGGCGCTGCGCCGGGCCACTCACCGCACTATCAAGAAGGTTACCCAGGACATAGAGCGCTTCCACTTCAACACTGTGGTGGCTGCCCTCATGGAGCTCACTAACCTCATGGGCCTGGTCCGGGGGGCGGGCGATGCCGATCCCGCCGCCTATGAAGAGGCCCGGGACAGCCTGCTATTGCTGCTGGCCCCTGCCGCCCCTCATATCACTGAGGAGCTGTGGTACCGGCTGGGCAAGCCTTACTCCATCCACACCCACCCCTTCCCGGTGGCGGACGAGAAGCTGGCACGGGAGGAGGAGGTCACCTTGGTGGTGCAGGTCAACGGCCGGCTGCGGGATCGGCTCACCGTGCCCCTGGGTACCGGGGAGGCGGAGGCCCGGGAGCTGGCCCTAGCCAGCGGACGGGTACAGGCCCAACTGGAGGGCAAACACATAGCCAAGACAGTCTTCGTCCCCAACCGATTGGTGAACCTGGTGGTGAGGTGACGGAACTCGAGTATGTGGCACCCCTTGGCTGGGGAAAGGTGAGCAACCTCTGTGGACAGTACTCGAACCTGCTGTGGCCTGACTTTGTGTTGAGGCTGAGGCAGCTTATAAGCTCAGCCTATGTTGATTGAGCAGCAACCAGAAAAAGCAAGGAGGGGCCTTGCCGGCTGACGAGAGTATACTGGCCTCCATAGAGTTTCAGATGAGCCTGCTGCTTTTTGTGGCCTTAGCAGGTTATCTGATTGCGTACCGTATAAACCAGTCCGCCGTGGTGGGGATAATTCTGGCAGGCATAATAGTGGGCCCGAGTTTCTTGGGGTTGGTCACTTACACTGATTTCATATCGGGCCTGG
>JASLXN010000190.1 GCA_030740315.1 Dehalococcoidia bacterium
CCTGCATAGACTCCATTATGGTCACCCTTGCCTGTCGGGCCTGGTGTATCGCCTGCTCCAGAACCTCCAGGCTCACGCCCGTCAACTTGGTATCCATCTGAAGGGCCGTAATACCCTGGGCTGTGCCGGCCACCTTGAAGTCCATGTCACCGTACTGGTCTTCCGCCCCTTCAATATCGGTCAGGATAGCTTTGTTGCCATCCTCCCCAGTAACGAGGCCCATAGCCACACCGGCAACATGCGATTTTACGGGTACGCCGGCGTCCATCAGGGAAAGACTGGAGCCACACACGCTGCCCATGGAGGTGCTGCCGTTGGAGCTCAGCACCTCGGACACCAGGCGTATCATATAAGGAAACTCATCTTCGTCGGGCAGAATGGGTGCAATGGCCTTCTCGGCCAGAGCGCCATGGCCCACCTCCCGCCTTCCCGGCCCGGTCATGCGCCTCACCTCCCCAACGGAGAAAGGAGGAAAGTTGTAGTGGTGAAGGAACCGTTTGCTCTCCTCCGGACTGAGTGTATCTATTTTCTGCTCCATGCCTACCGAACCCAGAGTAGTGAGGGTCAGCACCTGGGTAGCTCCCCTGGTGAACAGCCCCGAGCCGTGCGGCCGTGGCAAAAGACCCACCTCGCATCTTATGGGCCGTAGTTGGTCGTAGGCCCTGCCGTCCAAGCGGGCACCACTGCTCAGCACTCGCCGCTTAACCTCGGACTTTACCTTGGTTTCAAAAGCAGAGGAAATCTCTTCTTTGGGAAACTTTTCCGCCAGCTTTCCCATAACCTCCCGGCGCAGGCCATCCAAGCCGTTCTCCCTCATGGCCTTGTCCCCTGCCAGCAGATCCGGCAGCGGCCCCTCCAGCTCAGCAGCGACAGCATCAGCCACTCCGGGGAAAGTGCCCAGGGCCTGGAACTCCATCTTGGGCTTGCCCAGGACGGAAATCATGTCCTCCTGCAGGCGCACTATCTCCAAATTAGCCTCAAAGCCGCGGCGCAGGGCCTCAGCCACCAGCGCCTCCGGGGCCTGCTTGGCTGCGGCCTCCACCATCACCACAGCCTCCCGCGTGCTAGCCACCACCACCTCGAGCTGTGCCTCAAGTAACTGCGCGAAAGTAGGATTAAGCACCCACTCTCCGTCAATATAGGCCACACGCACGGCTCCGATAGGACCCATAAAGGGTGTTTCGGATATACACAGTGATGCGGAAGCGCCCACGATACCCAACACATCGGGGTCATGCTCCTGGTCGGCGGAGAGTATGGTGATTACGACCTGGGTCTCGTTACGGAAACCTTTGGGAAATAGAGGCCGTACCGGGCGGTCGATCAGCCTGGCCGCCAAAGTAGCATCTTGGCTGGGCCGGCCCTCCCTACGAAAGAAACCGCCGGGAATCTTCCCGGCGGCGTAGAGCCTTTCCTCAAAGTCAATAGTGAGGGGAAGAAAGTCCATCCCCTCCCGGATACTGCGGGAAACACAAGCTGTGACCAGGGATACGGTGTCACCGTATCGCACGGTTACAGCGCCACCGGCCTGCCCGGCGAAGCGTCCTGTCTCCACGATAAGCGATTTGTCCCCCACGGGACATTGAAAGGTCGGCATGTACTTTTTCCCCCTTACCTCTTCAGACCCAGCTTTTCCAGTAGAGACAGATAACGGTTACCGTCCTCTCGGGCCAGATAGTTCAGCAACCGCCGCCGTCGCCCCACCATCTTGAGCAGACCCCGTCGGGTGCCTTCATCATGGCGATGCACTTTCAGGTGCTCGGTGAGTTCCCTTATACGATGGGTGAGAACTGCTATTTGAACTTCTGGAGACCCCGTGTCATTCTGGTGCCGGGAATTATCCGACATTATTGCTGTTTTAGTCTCGTTGTCCACTTTTACCTTTCCAACATGGAATTATATTATAACACATGCCGACCAATCATATTACAACGGCGCTCTCCCAAGCCACCTACTGTAGTATAATGAGACCAGCTTATATGCCAAAACTCCCACTATTATAAAGCTTACCCAGCCCGATGAAAAGAGAACCATGAGTGTGGGCACCGTAAAGGTACGGCTGAGACTTGCCGAAAACCACTCCCTTAAAGGCAAACGGCAGGTTATTAAGTCCATTAAAGCCCGGGTGCAGAACCGCTTCAATGTGTCCATAGCCGAGATGGAAGACCAGGACCGCTGGCAGGTGGCCACCATGGGCATAGCCTGCATCTCCAACGACGGCCACCAGGTGAACCGGGTGCTGAGCCAAGTGGTGGAGTTTATCGCCCACAGCCGGATGGAGGCCGAACTGGTTGACTATGACATGGAAATACTGCCCGGGCCCTGAATGTGGATAGTGGTGGTTTTCTACGACATCTACGCTCCCTACCCATTTACCAGGACCAGATAGCCTACCAGGAGTATATACCCGCCAGGGAGGCCCGCCCCGGCGTCCTGGAAAGGCCACTGCCTCCACAGGTAGAAGACCGGCTGAGTGAGCTGCACCTTCTTCCTCTTTACATCCACCAAGCACAGGCCCTCAATACGCTGCGCCGTGGGGAGCATGTTATGGTATCCACACCCAGCGCCAGCGGCAAGAGTCTAGTATACAATCTGGCCACAATAGAAACCCTGGCTACGGATAAGGGCAGCACATCCCTCTATCTTTTTCCCACCAAGGCCCTAACACAGAACCAGTTGCGGGGCCTGCGAGAACTGGCCGTTCCACACTTCCTAGGTGATGAGGAAGCCGGGACGTACGACGGTGATACCCCCACACTGGAGAGGGGGCAAATCCGCCGCCGGGCACGGGTGGTGTTCACCAACCCGGACATGCTCCACATGGGTATTCTACCCAATCACACCGGTTGGGCACGCTTTTTACGCCGGCTCCAACTGGTGGTGGTGGACGAGGCCCACAGCTACAGGGGCGCCTTTGGCTCCCATGTAGCTCTGGTGCTGCGCCGCTTACGCCGCCTGTGCGCAGCCTACGGGGCACACCCCAGATTCATACTGTGCTCAGCTACCCTGTCTACCCCAGACGAGCTAGCCCACAGGCTGATTGGGGTGCCTTGCCAGGTGGTGACTGACGACGGCTCCCCCAGCGGC
>JASLXN010000191.1 GCA_030740315.1 Dehalococcoidia bacterium
CGGACTTCAGGTGCTCGTTCCGGAAGGGGCCGCCGAAAAGGCGGATATCATAATGATATTGGTGCCCGATCACGCTCAGAAAGATCTTTACTACTCCTTCATCGAACCACACATGGAGCGGGGCAAGACCCTGATGTTCGCCCACGGCTTCAACATCCACTACTCGCAGATAGTGCCGCCCTCCGGGGTTGATGTGAGCATGATAGCCCCCAAATCTCCTGGCCCGGTGCTGCGCCAGTTCTACACCCAAGGCATCGGCGTACCCGCCCTAGTGGCGGTGTACCAGGATGCCAGCGGCAAGGCCCTGCAGACAGCCCTGGCCTATGGGCGGGCGCTGGGTTGCGCCCGCGCCGGAGTCCTAGAGACCACATTTGCCGAAGAGACGGAGACCGACCTCTTCGGAGAGCAGGCGGTACTCTGCGGCGGCGTCTCCGCCCTCGTCAAGGCCGGGTTTGAGACCCTGGTGGAAGCCGGATACCAGCCGGAGGTGGCCTACTTCGAATGCCTGCACGAGCTGAAGCTCATCGTAGACCTCATCCAGAAGGGCGGCCTTACCCTTATGCGCCAGTCAGTATCAGACACCGCCGAGTACGGCGACTACTCCATGGGCCCCCAGGTGATTGACGATTACGTGCGGGAGAACATGCAGACAGTGCTAGGTGCGGTGCAGGACGGCTCATTCGCCCGCCAGTGGATAACGGAGAACCAGACCGGACGCCCAGGCTTCAACCTGCTGCGAAAGGCGGAGCGGGAGCACCCCGTAGAGGAAGTGGGCAAAGAGCTAAGGGCCATGATGCCATGGCTGAATGAATAGGTTTGGTGGATAAAGGCCAAAATGAAGAGAAAGCGACATTAGGAGGAAATTGTGGACCTTGTTGAAGCCATCAGGAGCCGGAAGAGTATAAGAGGGTTCAAGCCGGAACCCATACCGCAAAGTGTTCTTGCGGAGTTGCTGGACATTGGGCGGTGGTCTCCCTCTGGCGTCAACGCCCAATCATGGGAGTTCGTAGTGCTAACCGGAGAGGCACTATACGCCGTTAAGCAAGCCAATGTGAAATGGATGGAACAGAAGGTAGAGCCTCATCCCGATATGGGCATACCCGTCCTCACTGGGGCCTACCGGGAGCGCCAGGTGACCCTGGGCAGGGAGCTGTTCCGGCTCTTGGAAATAGGCCGGGAGGACCGGGACAAGCGGGAGGCCTGGACCAATACGGGGATGAGGTTCTTTGACGCTCCGGCAGCCATCCTGGTGTGCGCCGATGAGGAGGCCCCGGACCCCACCGCCATCTTTGAAGCTGGCATGGTAACCCAGACCATCGCCCTAGCGGCCCTGCACTTCGGCCTAGGAACATGCATCCAGCGGGCGGCAGTCAACTACCCGGACGTTATCAGAGACATCACCGGTATCCCGGCGTCCAAAAGGATATATGTGGCCCTCGCCATCGGCTATCCTGACATGGACCTTCCAGTAAACACCCTACGCAGCGTCCGGGAGGAGGTGAATGCCATAACCGCGTGGTACAGCACACTGGAGAAGCCCGTTCCCCCACCTCCTCATTCATAATACCCCAGTTCCACGAATGACGGCGGCAAGGAGCCAGACAAACGCAGTGGAAATGGAGTAATGTGCCTATTCCCAAGGCGCATGTTGCTCTACTGAGGGTGAGATTAGTCCTGCACTTGTTAATGCCGTGGTGGGCGTTCCTGGTCGTATGGGTGAGCCATGTCGCAGGATGGCCGCTGATAGCTGCAGGTGTGTTGGGGGCAATAATATGGGTAGTGCTGGCCATCCGGGACATGGCTATCTCAAAGCCTGCCAGGATCATTGCCACCACCCCCTACGCCTTCAGCCGAAGTTCCATGTATGTGGCCTGGACCCTGCTCTACACAAGCATCGCTCTGGTAGTAAACTCAACCTAGCCAATGGTGTTGCTGCCCGCGGTGCTCGTTTACACCTACTACGGGGCCATCCGGCAGAAGGAGCGCCACCTAGTGCAACATTTCGGTCAACAAACATCGGCACTACCGGGTCAGTGTCCGTCGCTACATTTAGCCGACGGGCGAGCATCCTTGCCGGCCCCCCGGCGCTTGAACAGGTAGGTATGAGAGCCTTCTAACACCACGTCTCTACGCTGGTTGGTCATTTTGGCCTTCATCTTGGCCAGGCCCGTGGTGCGTTTGGGTTGCACCTCCTTAACCTCGTGCACCGGACTCAGAGTATCGCCGATTAGCACTGGTTTCAAAAACCGGGCGAACTGCTCCACAAATGCCACCACCGAGTTCTCCATGAGGGCGAACAGGTTCTGATACCCCTAGGGCCGTCATACCCGCCAGCATCAGGCCGCGGGCCAACCGGCCACTGAACCCCATCTGTTTGTAGTAATTCTCATAGCAATAGACGGAGTGATTGTCCCCTGTCATGCCGGAGAAGAACATAAAGTGGGCGTCGGTCATGGCGCAAGAGGGTATTCTGAACCTGTCACCTACCTTGAAGTCATCTAAGTACATCTAGTCCTTCACTGCGGCCCTCCTTGTCCGTTCCGGTGCGATAGTTGCCGCACCACATATACCCTCCATCTCCTCTCTGTCCACTCCTCGTTTTTGCCCACCCAGTCTTCCAAGAGATACCTTCGGACAAGCCGATATCTGATCCGATGGGCAGGGAAAGCGATGCCGGCTATACAACCCCTGCAGTGCCGCCTTTTTGGCATAAAGCGAAACCATGATAAAATATAGGGGATGACCACATCTAACCTGATAGAGGCCAGGATGTGCGACCCACAGTCCGGCTCCCGTGTGCGCTGCCATGTTTGCCCCTGGCGCTGCAACATAGGCCCTGACAAGTTGGGCGTGTGCCGAATGCGACACAACAGGGAAGGCGTGCTTTATTCCCTCAATTACGGGCTGGTATCCTCCATAGCCGCGGATCCCATTGAGAAGAAGCCGCTGTTCCATTTCCACCCCGGCACTCTGTGCTTCTCCCTGGGCAGCTACGGGTGCAACTTCCACTGCATACATTGTCAGAACTGGAGTATCTCCTGCACCGAGCCGGGGGAGGTTGGCCTTTCTCAGTTGCTGGCCC
>JASLXN010000192.1 GCA_030740315.1 Dehalococcoidia bacterium
GGTGCTGCAAATATCAAGCACCGGCCTGCTGATTGTAGTGGGTGTAGTGCTGGATACTATGAAGCAAATGGAGGCGCAGCTACTTATGCGTCGCTATGAGGGGTTTATTCGGTGAACCTGGTGCTGTTGGGACCTCCCGGCTCCGGAAAGGGCACGCAGGCTGAGTGCCTTGTGCAAAAGCTGGGCTTGGCCCATCTGGCATCAGGTGACCTGCTGCGTAGCGCTGTGGCGGCGGGTAACGAGTTGGGCCAGAGGGCCGAATCATACATAAAACAGGGGGTGTTGGTACCGGACGAGGTGGTAATTGGCCTTATTCTTGAGGCGCTGGAAGGTAAGGGCGGCTTTATATTGGATGGCTTTCCCAGGACACTGGAGCAGGCCCAGGCGGTGGAGCAGGCATTGGCACAGTGTAACCAGGCCATAGATCGGGTGGTTTACATAAGTGCTGCAGAGGACGAGTTGGTTAAGCGGCTTTCCAGTCGTTGGACATGTAAGCAATGTCAGGCCCCTCATAATATGCAGGGTGTCCCTTCAGACCTGAGAGGTAAATGCAGCCGGTGTGGTGAGGAGCTATATCAGCGCGCTGATGACCAACCCGAAACCATACGAAAGCGTCTTGAAGTCTACCTGACTCAGACCGTGCCACTTATTGACCACTATCGGCGGAGCAGCAAGCTGGCCGAAGTGAATGGGGTCGGAGAGGTTGCCCAAATAACACAGGCGGTGCTCCAGGCCGTGGGTGTGGGGAGGTAGGGGCATAGCTATGGGAGTTGTCATAAAAACGGATGCGGAAATTGAACTGATGCGGCAGGGCGGCCGGGCCGTAGCCCTGATACTGGAAAGGCTGGGTCAATCAGTGCGTCCCGGAATGGCTACGGCTGAGCTTGATGACATAACGGTGCAAGAGGCCCGGAGGCACGGAGTAAAACCCTCATTCAAAGGTTACCAAGGGTACCCCGCCAGCGTATGTGTATCCATTAACGACGAGGTGGTGCACGGTATTCCGGGCGAGAGGGTGCTGGAGGAGGGAGATATCGTTTCGCTGGACTTCGGGGCCATCTTTAAAGGACTGCAGACGGATGCGGCGGTAACGGTGGGGGTAGGGCAGATAAGCACAGAGGCACAGAGGTTGATGGAGGCTACCAGAGGTGCCCTAATGGCTGGAATAGAGCAGTGCCGGCCCGGTTCACGCTTGGGGGATGTCTCTGCAGCCATTCAGGGATTTGTTGAATTCAGGGGCTTCGCTGTGGTGCGGGAGTACAGCGGGCACGGGGTGGGGCGTGAGCTTCATGAAGACCCTCAGGTGCCCAACTTCGGTTCTCCGGGCAGCGGCCCCCGGTTGCAAAAAGGGATGACACTGGCGCTGGAACCCATGGTTAACGATAAAGGCTGGATGACCAGGCTTTCCTCCAACTTCTGGACGGTGTATACTGCCGATGGCAGCCTTTCAGCTCACTTTGAGCACACTGTAGCGATTACAGATATAGGCACTGAAGTGCTTACGGATTTGGTAAAATAGCGATATGACGAAGAAGGATACCATAGAGGTAGAGGGTACGGTGGGGGAGTGTTTACCCAACGCTGTCTTCCGGGTGGAATTGCCTAACGAGCACAAGGTGCTGGCTCACATCTCAGGCAAAATGAGGCTGCACTTCATACGCATTTTGCCGGGAGACAGGGTATTGGTAGAACTCTCCCCTTACGATTTGAGCAGAGGGAGAATTACCTATAGGTTCAAGTAGGGGTAAGGTTATGAAGGTAAGCTCTTCGGTAAAAAAAAGATGTGAACGGTGTAAAATAATACGCCGGCACGGGGTGGTCAGAGTTATCTGCTCCAACCCGAAGCATAAACAGAGACAGGGGTAGAAAGGGGGGGCCATGGCCCGTATTGCTGGTGTGGATGTGCCACGGGAAAAAGCGGTGTGGGTGGCGCTACGGTACATCCATGGAATAGGTAAACATAACGTGCACGGCATCCTGGAGCAGGCGCGGGTATCCCTTGAAACCAAGGTCAGGGACTTGAATGACGATGAAGTCAGCCGTCTCAGAGAGGTTATTGACAGCACTTTGCGGGTTGAGGGAGAGCTGCGCAGGGAAGTGAGTATGAACATCCGCCGGCTGGTGGAGATAGGCTCGCAGCGGGGGCACAGACACCACCGAGGATTGCCGGTGCGGGGGCAGCGGACTAGGACTAATGCCCGTACCAAACGGGGTGTCAGGCGCACCGTAGCCGGACGGGGCCACAAGCGCGGAGTCGGGCGCAAGTAAGGAGATAGTATGGCCACTAGGAAACGAACAACTACCCGTCGGCGCGAAAAGAAGGTGGTTCCCCATGGACGGGCGTACATACAGGCCACCTTCAACAATACTATCATCACTCTTACTGACCCGCAGGGGAATGTGATAGCCCAGGCTACTGCCGGCACAGTAGGCTTCAAGGGCACTCGCAAGGGCACCCCCTATGCGGCTCAGATGGCTGCGGATAGGGTGGCCCGGCGTGGGGCGGAGATGGGCCTGGGCCGGGTGGATGTTTTGGTAAAAGGCCCAGGACCGGGAAGGGAGACGGCTATCCGCTCCTTACAGGCTGCAGGGCTGAATATCAATAGCATAAGGGATGTGACTCCCATTCCTCACAATGGCTGCCGTCCCCACAAAAAGAGGAAGGTGTAAATGGGTCGCTATACTGGGCCTGTGTGCCGCCTGTGCCGGAGAGTAGATGGCAAACTATTTCTCAAAGGGAACAGGTGCTTGTCACCCAAGTGCGCCGCTGATAGGCGGGGGGCGCGAATTGCTACTCGTGGCATGCGCCGACGGAGATTATCGGACCGGGGGCTGCAACTGCGGGAGAAACAGAAGGCCCGTTTCACTTACGGCGTCTTGGAAACCCAGTTCCGCCGGGTTTTCGCTTCTGCCACCCACATGCCCGGGGTTACCGGAGACAACCTGGTGCAACTGCTGGAACGCCGCCTGGACAATGTGGTCTACCGGCTCGGTTTTGCTGATTCAAGAGCAAACGCTCGCCAGCTTATCCTCCATGGCCACTTCCAGGTGAACGGCAGGAAAGTGGACATACCCTCT
>JASLXN010000193.1 GCA_030740315.1 Dehalococcoidia bacterium
GTTACTGGGAGACCCGGGGCTACAGCAGCACCGCCGACCCCTGGACGGAGGACCGCTACTCAGCGCCGGGGCAGGAAACCCTGGGGCCGTAGGAATCTGCCCATGGACTACACAGAGGCCCAGCGCTACATGCTGAGCTTGACCGATTACGAGAAAATACCCGGTGCCTTCGCCGCCGCCAATTTTGACCCCCGGCGCATGGAGGCCCTCCTCCACTCGCTGGGAGACCCACACCTCAATAGCGGGAGCAAGTTCGTCCACATCGCCGGCAGCAAGGGTAAGGGCAGTACCGCCGCTATGATAGCCTCAGCCCTCACCGCCGCCGGCAACCGCACCGGGCTATTCACCTCCCCCCATCTCCACACTATCCGGGAGCGCGTCCGGATGGACGATGCACTTATCACTCAGGCGGAGCTTACCGGCCTTACCGAAAAAGTAAGACCGGCGGTGGAGGCCGCGGGAGCCGAGACATGGGGAGTCCCCTCCACTTTCGAAGCCCTGGCGGCCATGGCCTTCCTCCATTTCCAGGGGGCAAGGGCCGATTGGGTCGTCTTGGAGGCGGGTCTTGGGGGTCGGCTGGACGCCACCAATGTAGTTACCCCCATGGTCTCAGTCATCACCTCCATCAGCTATGACCACACCGATGTATTAGGCCCTACCCTGGCCCATATATCACGGGAGAAGGCGGGGATAATCAAACCGGGGGTGCCGGTAGTCCTGGCCCCTCAGCCAGGAGGGGACGAGGTGCTGGGGGTTATGCGTGAAGCCTGCCGGGAGCAGCACTCCCCACTAACGGATGTTGGCAGAGATGTAGGCTGGCGCGTGCTATCTGCAGGGCTAGAAGGGCAGGAGGTTAGGGTGACTGGGCGCAGAGGGGATTACCGATTCTTCCTACCGCTGCTGGGGGGGCACCAGTGCGAAAACGCCGCCACTGCCGTGGCCGCCCTAGAGTGGCTGGCAGAAGAAGCCTCCGGCCTCACCGGCCAAGCGATGGCAAAGGGGCTGGCCGCCGTCTCTTGGCCCGGTCGCTTGCAGGTAATTGGACGAGGGCCCCTGATAGTGGTGGACGGAGCCCACAATGCGGACTCTGCCCGCCGCCTAACGCAAGCCGTGGCCGGGCTGCCCTACCGCAGGGTGGTGCTGGTAATGGCGGCCTCAAAGGACAAGGATGTGTCGGGGATGGTACGGGAACTGGCCCCCCTCCACCCCAGGATTATAGTTACCCGGTCCCGTCACGCCAGAGGGCTATCCTCTCGCCGGCTATTGGGAGAGTGGGCCAAGCATAGTGCAAAGCTGGAGGAGGAGGAGGATGTGCCCAGGGCACTTGCGAGGGCACGGGCCATGGCTTCCGAAGAGGACATGGTGTTGGTAACCGGCTCCCTCTTCGTGGTGGCCGAAGCGCTGGAGGAGTTAAGGGTAGCTGAAAGGGAGGACTATTAAATGGGGTAGAGGTTCTCGACCACTGATGTCGTTTATTAACCGGTATATTATAGTGGCCGAGCCCCTTTGGCGGGCGTGTAGGAAGGACAATTGTTGCTAAACGACCTATACCATTAGAGATTGCCCTTAAAAGTCAGTAAGCTATAGCCGGAAATAAACACCAGGAGGCACACCATGGCGGAGCAGTTTGGCCACAGGGTCACAGGCACCTTCATCGGCCTCAAGGGAAATTGCGGGCACGGACACAAGCCGGGCGATACCGTTGAGCTTAGCGCGCATAACACCAGCGGCATGTGCGGCATGTTCTACCACGCCTTATTTCCCTATATCAATATGCTTCAGTTTGGGGGGAAGTGGCCGGATAGCTGGGGAGGGTCCACGGTAGAAATAGACTGCCCGGACAAATGGAACTGCCTGTCCATCCGTCTACAGCCTGAATAGATAGTTTCATAGCGAACCACTCGGAAACGACGCCACCCTGAGCCTGTCGGAGGGTGCGCGGCTTGGCGCACACGTTTCGACAGGCTCAGGGTGGCGGTAGAAGCTCTTATTCGCTGGTGGGAAGGGTGGGGAGCATACCGACCAGCACCTTCTCCATCGCCATAGTGTGGCTGCAAACGCCCCGGTTCGCAAAAAAAGAGCAGCTGCATTGCCAGAAACCCTCGCTGAAGGACACCTGGTGCTGGTTGTTTTCCCCCCGGAACCGGATGGTGAAGCTGGAAAAACTGATGCGCTCAGGCTCCCCGGCGTAACGCCGAGCTTTCTCAATCTTGCCAATCAGGCTGGACTGCATGTCAAAGGCCATTGTATGTCCCCAGCCTCAGGAGGTCAAGGACAAAAGAGACCGGAACTGTTGCACCTGTGATATCTTTACCACACTCTCCATCTTGTAAACCATGAGGGGAAAGCGCCCAGAAACACCGATGTCGCTCGGCAAGCGGCATTCCTATACCCCCTTGGATGGAAATTAGATTGTTGCCGGGCCCCGGCAGTTGCTAGGACGAGGAGGAGCGGCCTTGACGGCCAGGGCCTATGGGGATATCATCCCATCTATTCGTCAGTGGCAACAAATCACGTACAGGGGTAAGGAGGCACAGATGGGATCAGGAAAGTCTAGGCAATACTCAACCATGGCGGAGGAGTATGCCGCCGAAAAGGAGAGGCTCATTGCCGGCTGCAATTTCTGCGGCGACTGCTTGGAGGTGTGTCCGGTGTTCCCCTACCGGTCAGACCAGAAGCAGGGCACGGTGGAGGTGCAGGAGGAGATTGTTCGGGTGCTGGAGGGCCACGATGGGACCAATGTCGCTAAAGAGCAGGCTTTCTCCTGTTCCAGTTGTGGTATGTGCATCACCTCCTGTCCTCAGGGCCTTAACCCGTTCCGGCTACGGGAAATCCTCAAAGCCGAGTTGGTGAGGTGTGGCTATCACCCCCCATCAGCCATCGCTCAGCCCAAGATTGGGGGCAAAATATATGACCTTCCCCAAGTAATAGGCTCCCTACAGATAAAGCCCTCCCAGGTGCGCTGGCTCACCGGGACGCCACGCCACCCACAGCCGCGGGAGACGGTGATATTCCTGGGCTGTAATGTCCTCCAGATGCCCGATAAGATGATAGCCTTGTTGGGCCTGCTGGAC
>JASLXN010000194.1 GCA_030740315.1 Dehalococcoidia bacterium
AGGCAGCCTGCTCCCGATTTTTCTAATCAGTTGGAGGGAGACCTGGCCGGGTTACGCGTGGGTTGGAGTCCGGATTTGGGCTACGGCAGGGTTGACGCTGAGGTAGAAGTACTGGCTGAATCGGCGGCACGCCTCTTTGAGACCATTGGGTGCCACTTAGAAGAGGCAACACCGACCACTGACACGCCCATGCCGGTACACAACCTGATTACAATGGCCGACGAGTGCGCCGCCCACGATTCCCTTGTGGCCGAGTATCCTGACATGGTCACTCCCCATGTCAAGGTGGTAATAGAACACGGTGCAAGGGTGACTGGGGCTGACTATTCGCGGGCGCTGCGCGCCCGGGAGCGCATCAGGTCGCAGATGGCCGGTTTTTTCGAAAGGTATGACCTGCTGCTCACTCCTACCACGGCCGTGGCGGCGTTCCCCGTGGGACAAAGGCCCCGTACTATAAACGGTGCCGAGACGGATCGTCTATGGGGCCCATTTTACCTGGCACCGGCTTTTAACATAACAGGGCAGCCCGCCGCCAGCCTCCCCTGCGGCTTCTCGACAGATGGAATGCCCGTGGGTCTACAGGTCATCTCCCGATGGGGCAACGATGCGGCTGTATTACGAGCCTGCGCCGCTTTTGAGAATGCCCGGCCTTGGTCCGGTATGGTGCCTCAACTGGATGGACAATAGCAAGAGCTGCAGTCCTTTCTTGGCACAATCTCTTCTTTCTTGACACCACAACAAAGGGTTAGCTATGATGTACTGATTTTGTCCGTCCGGAGCGTCTATCTATGTCCTTCAGATCCCTGGCGCTGGTAAAGGAAGAGCGGATAGCCGTCATAACCCTGGACCACCCCCAGGAGGGAAATGCCCTCTCCGATGAGTTGGCCCAGGAGTTGGCGGAAGCCTGTGCCCTTATCAGTCAGGACAACGAAGTATGGGCGGTAGTGCTGGAGGCTGCCGGCCGGTCCTTCTGCACCGGTGGTGATGCCCCTTACGCGGTAGAGGCCGTGGCCGCCATAGAGCAGCCGGTAGTGGCCGCTTTACAGGGCGATGTCCTGGGTATGGGGCTGGCCCTGGCCTGCGCCTGTGACCTGCGCCTAGCCAGCCCTGGTGCCCGTTTGGGGGTGCCCCAACTCCTCACACACCCCGGCGGCCTTACACAGCGGCTGCCACGGTTGGTTGGGCGGGGCCGGGCACTGGAGATGCTGCTCATGGGGGGCGTAGTGGACTCCACCCAGGCCCAACTGTATGGCCTGGTAAACCAGGTGGCTACTGTGGGCAATTTGACATCTCTTGCCCTGGAGTGGGGACGGCGGTTAGTTGCTAAGTCCCCTATCGCCGCCCGCCTGGTAAAGGAGGCGGTGGCCAAAGGCATGGATCTGACCCTGGACCAGGGCCTGCGTCTGGAGGCCGACCTCTACTTCCTTTTGCACACTACCGGGGATCGTACCGAGGGCATCTCCGCATTCCTTAGCAAGAGACCACCACAGTTCAAGGGAGATTGATGAAACTAAAATTGGACCTGCACACCCATCCCTTTGAGGCCACCGGCTTCCGTCAGATAACCCCCGAGATTGCCGGACGCCTGGTGGCCCGTATCCGGGAGCGGGGCCTGGACGGCATAGCCGTCACAGAGCATGCCGACAAGTCCTATGGTTTCAAAGTCAAAGAGATAGTGGAGGCCAGCTATCCCGATATCGTCATCATCCCCGGCCAGGAGGCCAATGTGTGGCCCGTCCAGGTGGTCGAGTTGAACCTGCCGGGAGATGTTACCTTCAAGTTCCTGGCACACCCCGGATACCCCGGGGAGCTTACCTCAGCAGACGGGCTTCACGGAATAGAGATTGACAACCCTTTGCATAGCTGGCACATCAACAAGGAGAAGGTCCAGGCGTTGGCCGAGAAGTATAACCTGATGCTACTCTCCAACAGCGACGCCCACACCGTGGAAGATATCGGCGCCCGCTACAACGAGGTCTCCATAGAGGAGCTATGCGCCCGGGCACGCCTCCAGGGTCAGCCGTGAATATGAAGATAGATCTTCACACCCACACCTTTGAGGCCACCGGTAAGTGGCTGGACGAGGATGTGGTCCGTGAGATTGTGGACAAAGCCAAGGAGAAGGGCCTGAACGGTATCGGTATCACCGAACACGAGTTCAAGAGCTACGGCCTCCAGTTCAAAGAGATAGCGGACCGCTGTTGTGGCGGCGACATGTTGGTCATCCCCGGCCAGGAGATTAGCGTCTGGCCTGTAGAGATGGTGGAGCTGTACCTGCCAGGGGATCGAGTGTTCCGCTTCATCTGCCATCCCGGCTTCCCTCCCACGGATTTCTCCCGCATGGCGGATAGAGTACAGGGGATCGAAATCAACAATGCGCTGCACGGCTGGCAGATGGATCAGGAGCGTATTCGGGCGGTAGCCAAGGAGTACGATTTGCTACTGCTATCCAACAGCGATGCTCACTCCCTTGATGACATAGGCCAGCATTACAACGAGTTGTCGCTGGATGATTTACTGGCCCGCTCAGAGCCTTATGTCCCCAGGAGGCAGGGTGAACAGCGGCTTTGAAACCCTCCTGTACCTCAAAGAGGGGGGCATTGCCTGGGTAGTCCTCAACCGGCCTAAAGCCTTTAACGCCTATAACGTCCGCATGCGTGATGAGCTTTATCAAGTCCTGTATGCAATCCGGGACGACCCGGATGTAGGTGTGGTAGTGTTCCGGGGGGAGGGGAGGGCCTTTTGTGCCGGTGCCGATCTGACGGAGTTCCTCACCGCACCAGCCCCCACCACAGCCCGCCGTGCGCGCTGGGAGCGGGATGTCTGGGGCCTGTTACTGGGCCTACCACAACCTCTCATCGCCGCGCTCCACGGATATGTGCTGGGCTCCGGCATGGAAATAGCCCTATGCTGCGACCTGCGCCTTGCCGCCCAGGGCACCCGCCTGGGGCTGCCTGAGGTGGGGCTGGGTATCATACCCGCCGCCGGGGGCACGCAGACCCTCCCCCGCACTGCCCTCCCACGCT
>JASLXN010000195.1 GCA_030740315.1 Dehalococcoidia bacterium
GGCCCATCTCCTTCAGCTTGGGGATGTCCTCCTCTGGGATGATGCCCCCCGCCAGCACCACCACATCCTGCAGGTCTCGCTTCCGGAGCCCATCAATTACACGTGGGAAAAGCTCCATGTGGGCACCCGACAAGATGGACAACCCCACCACATCCACATCCTCCTGCACGGCGGCCTCCACAATCATCTCCGGTGTCTGGCGAATGCCAGTATAGATTACCTCCATACCAGCGTCCCTCAGGGCACGGGCTACCACCTTAGCCCCGCGGTCGTGCCCGTCCAGACCGGGCTTGGCTACCAGCACCCTGATATGCTCTTCGTGGTCAGACAATTCCCCCTCCTCTTCGTGGTCAGACAATTCCCCCTCCTTCATAGGTTATTATAATTTATGAGCACCCTCGCTCCCTGTATGGTGTTTTCGGCCCCTTGTTCTTGGGGGGTAACGGCCATTGCAATTTCTTGCTCCCCCGCTCAAGGTTTATTTGGGGGAGGCTGACCCCCCAAGCCCCCCAACGGTATTTGAAAAACGGCTTTTCAGTGCTGCTTCTGGGCCAGCTCTATTAGCACGCCCTGGGTGGACTTGGGGTGCAGGAAGGCCACTTTGCCCGCCAAGCCCTTGCGGCCCTGCTTGTCTATGGCCTGCACTCCACGCTCGCCCAGCTCTACCAACTCCCTATCTACATCATCTACCTCTAAGCAGATGTGATGGATGCCCTCCCCTTTATTTGCCAAGAACTTGCCCACCCCGCTGTTTTCGTCTATAGGCTCAATCAGCTCAATCTCGCTTTGGCCCATCGGGAGCAGGACAGCCTTGACGCCTTGCTCCGGCATGGTGACCACCTCGCCCCCCTTCAGGCCCAGGGCCTTCTCAAAGAATGGCAGTGACTCGTCAATGCTTTTCACTACCAGTGCCACATGGTGAATATCTTTGAGCATAAGTCTCCTTTTAGCTCTCTCGGAGGAGCTGGCGGATGATGGTCATCCGCTGCATCTCCGATGTGCCCTCATAGATTTCGGTGATTTTGGCGTCTCGCATAAAGCGCTCCACGGGGTATTCCTTGATGTAGCCGTAGCCGCCGTGTATTTGGACGGCCTTGATAGCCGACTGCATGGCCACCTCGCTGGCAAATACTTTGGCCATGGCTACCTCTTTTAGGTATGGTTTCCTGTGCTCTTTGAGGTAGGCGGCCCGCAGGGTGAGTAGGCGGGCGGCGTCTATGCCGGTGGCCATGTCCGCCAGCATCCACTGTAAAGCCTGGAACTCCACTATGGGTTGTCCGAACTGCTTGCGCTCCTTAGCGTAGCGCAATGAGGCCTCCATGCAGGCCCGAGCGATGCCTACCGCCTGGCTGGCCACCGATACCCGGCTGGCGTCTATAGCTTCCATAGCGGCGCGGAACCCCTTGCCCTCTTCCCCCAGCACCTGGTTCGCAGGCACGAAACAGTTGTCAAACACTAGCTCGGCAGTGGAGGAGCCCCGGATGCCCAACTTCCTCTCCTTTTTGGCTACGGAGAAGCCGGGGGCCTCTTTCTCCACAATGAAGCCTGTCACGCCCTTGTGGGCCAGGGAGCGGTCTGCGGTGGCAAATACCACGATGGTATCCGCCTCCGCCCCATTGGTGATGAATATCTTGTTGCCGCTAAGCAGATAGCCGTTGTCCGTGCGCTCGGCAACAGTCTGAAGGGCGGCGGCATCGCTGCCAGCCAGGTTCTCCGTGAGGGCAAAGGCCGCCAGCTTCTGACCCCCTGCCAGCGGCGGCATGAAGCGCATCTTCTGCTCCTCATTGCCGTGGTTGTAGATGGGGTGAGCCCCCAGCGATAGGCTGGCCAGGTAGACGGTGCTGGTGGCGGCGCAGGCACGGGCTATCTCTTCGGTGGCTATGGCAAGCTGGATGGCGTCCCCGCCGCTGCCGCCGTACTTCTCGTCGATGGTAAGACCGAAGAGTCCCATCTCACCCATCTTGCGCACATTATCTATGGGGAACTCCTCCTCCTCATCAATACGGGCGGCGTGGGGTTCTATTTCCTTGGTTGCGAAATCGCGCACCATGGTCTGGAACATCTGGTGCTCTTCACTTAGGGAAAAGTCCATGCAATCTCCTTCTACTAATAGACCAGGAACTCGTGCTGGGTGCCGTAAGCCTGGCGGAGCACCCCACAGGTCTCGCTTAGGGTAGCCCCGGCCTCCGCCGCTTCTATGAGGGGTGGCATCAGGTTTTCCTCGGAGCGGGCTGCTACATCAACCTTCTTCAGCGAGGCCGCAACGGTGTCCCCGTTGCGGCGCTGCCTGAACTCGTTAAGGCGTTGCACCTGGCCCCGGGCTTCCTGGGGGTCCACCTTTAGGAGGCCGGTTATATTGGGGTAGGGGGAGATGAACTGGTTGACACCCACCTGGACCCGTTGGCCAGTCTCCACCTCCTGCATTTTCTTATAGGCCGAGTCCTGTATCTCATTCTGCATGAAGCCTTGCTCTATGGCGGCCACAGCGCCGCCCATGGCCTCAATCTTGTCTATGTATGTCAGGGTCTCCCGCTCTATGGTGTTGGTCAGGTATTCTACGAAATACGAGCCACCCAGGGCGTCGGCCACATCGGCCACGCCGCTTTCGTGAGCAATAATCTGCTGTGTACGCAAAGAGAGCGTCTCCGACTCCTCACAGGGCAGGGCAAGGGCCTCGTCGTAGCAGGAGACGGCCATGGACTGCACCCCGGCCAGCACGGCGGCCAGAGACTGAATAGTGGCGCGGATGATATTGTTCAGGGGCTGTTGGGCGGTGAGGGTAGAGCCTCCGGTCTGTACATGGGTGCGCAGCATCGTGGAGCGGGGGTCCTGGGCGCCGAACCGCTCCCGCATTATCCTGGCCCATATGCGCCGCAGCGCTCTCAGCTTGGCAACCTCCTCCAGGAAGTTGCTGTCTATCTGGAAAATCCACGATATGCGGGGGGCGAAGCTGTCCACATCCAGACCCCGGTCCACTGCCGCCTGCACATAGGCTATGCCATTGCTCAGGGCGAAAGCTATCTCC
>JASLXN010000196.1 GCA_030740315.1 Dehalococcoidia bacterium
TGAAGCAGAGGGCGGGCCCAAACACCACCCGGAGGATACCCGTACGCCCCCGGGGGGGGGGGGCCAAGCGCCGGTTGCGGATTATTGACTTCCGCAGAAATAAAGACGGTGTCCCCGGCAAGATAGCTTCTATTGAGTATGATCCCAACCGCTCAGCCCGCATAGCATTGGTACACTATGTGGATGGAGATAAGCGCTATATAGTGGCTCCGCAGGGGGTGCAGGTGGGTGACCCCATCATGGCTGGCCCCGAAGCCGATGTGCGGACGGGCAACGGCATGCCACTGTGCAACATACCTGTGGGGACTACAGTACATAACATAGAACTGAACCCTGGAGGCGGTGCGAAATTGGTGCGTGGTGCGGGGACATCGGCACAAATAATGAGTCGTGAAGACACCTATGTGCTGTTGCGGCTGCCCTCTGGTGAGGTGCGCCGGGTACTGGGGACGTGCAGGGCCACCATAGGCCAGGTGGGCAACCCTGAGCACCAGAACATAACACTGGGTAAAGCGGGGCGGAGGCGCCGCATGGGCTGGAGGCCATCGGTGCGGGGTTCCGCCATGAGTCCAAGGGACCACCCCCACGGCGGTGGCGAGGGACGCTCTCCCATCGGCATGCCGGGCCCCAAGACCCCATGGGGCAAGCCTGCCCTCGGAGTAAAAACCCGGCGTCATCACCCCTGGGACAAGCTTATCCTGGAGAGGAGAAAGAAATAATGTCCCGGTCTGCTCGCAAGGGTCCGTTCGTAGAGCCTAAGCTACTGGCGAAGGTGGATGCCCTGAACCAGAGCGGACAGAAAAAAGTGCTGAAAACCTGGTCCAGGGCATCTGTGGTGATGCCACAGATGCTGGGCCATACAATTGCCGTACACGACGGGCGGCGTCATGTGCCAGTGTTTGTGACAGAGAACATGATAGGCCACCGACTGGGGGAGTTTGCCCCCACTAGGACATTCCGCGGGCACACCGGCAGGGTAGTGTCAGCGCCGGGGCGGAGGTAAGAGGGCGTAATGGAAGCCAGAGCCAGGACAAAAGGCATACGGATGTCGCCTTACAAGGTAAGGCTGGTAGCGGACTTGGTGCGGGGAAAGCGGGTTGAGGAGGCCCTTGTTAGCCTCCAGTTCACCCCACGGCGGGCGGCCCAAGTGGTGGCCAAAGTGGTCAAATCTGCAGCAGCCAATGCCGAAAACAACCTTCAACTAGACCCGGCTATTTTGCGGGTGGACAGCATTACCGTGGATCCCGGCCCTATGCTGAAGAGATTTCACCCCAAGGCCCGGGGGCGGATAAGCCCCGTGTTGAAGCGTTCCTGCCACATTACTGTGGTGGTCAAGGAGGTAGGCCATGGGGCATAAAGTGCACCCCATAGCGCTGCGTTTAGGTGTTCACGAGACCTGGCGCTCACGGTGGTTCGACGAGAAGAACTTCGCGGAGTTCCTTAACGAAGATATTAAATTCCGGAAGGCGCTGATGACCCATTATCGGGATGCCGGCATCTCCCGTATCGAGGTGGAACGGCAGGGCACCAATGTCTCCGTCATTGTGCATACAGCCCGCCCGGGTATGGTAATCGGAAGGGATGGCCAGAGGGTGGAGGAGATGCGCCAGCTACTTGAGAAGATAAGCGGCAAGCGGGTGAGGCTTACGGTGGGTGAGATATACCAGCCGGAGTTGGATGCCCGCCTGGTGGCGCGCAATGTTGCCGATCAGATAGAGCGGCGCATAGCTTTCCGCCGAGCCATCCGCCAGTCTGCCACGCGCTCTATGCAGGCCGGGGCCAAAGGAGTGAAGATTATGGTAGCAGGCCGACTGGGAGGAAGGGAAATCGCTCGTAGAGAGGCTGTGCACCAGGGACGAATGCCCTTGCACACGATACGGGCTGATATAGACTTCGCTCATGAGGAGGCGCGCACCATGCTGGGGCGGATTGGGGTTAAGGTGTGGATTTATCGTGGTGACGTGCTGTCTAGAGCGGAAGCGACGGCTTAAGGGGAAAGGCGATGTTACAACCCAAGCGAGTAAAATTCCGCAAGACTCACCTGCCCAGGCTGCGGGGCAAGGCCACATCTGGCAATACCCTACAGTCCGGCGATACCGGCCTCCAGGCGTTGGATACAGTGTGGCTGACATCCCGCAATATTGAGGCCGCCAGGCGCGCCATCACCCATCACCTGCGCCGTGGTGGTAAGATCTGGATTCGGGTATTTCCTGACCAGAGCATAACAGCCAAGGCCCAGGAGAGCCGTCAGGGTGGGGGCAAAGGTGCTCCTGACTACTGGGCGGCCGCCATCAGGCCGGGGCGTATGCTGTTTGAAATCAGTGGTGTGGAGAACCATGTCGCCCGGGAGGCGCTGCGCCGGGCATCGGCCAAGCTGCCCTGTGCTGCTCGCATAGTCACACGGGATGGAGGCAGGCCTTGAAGCCTTCCGAGCTTCGTGCCATGGGAATATCTGAGCTACGGCGCCGTCTGGATGAAAACTGCCGGGAGCTGTTCGACCTGCGCTTCCGGATGGCTACTCGTCAGCTTGTAAAGATTTCGGAGATACGTCGGGTAAGAAAGGAAATCGCTCGGATAAGAACATTGCTCCGAGAAAAGGAGCTGGGCCATGCCGGTTAACATCAAGGAGACCAGGGTGGGCCAGGTGGTGAGCGACCGTATGGAGAGGACGGTGGTGGTGGCGGTGAAGGTGTCCCGGCGCCACCGGATATACGGAAAAGCACTGCGCCGTACCCGCAAGTATAAGGCCCACGATGAGCCCAATGAGGCGAAACTGGGTGACACAGTAAGAATTGCTCCTAGCCGGCCTATATCTCGTGAGAAGAGATGGGCAGTGGTTGAAATCCTCTCCCGAAAAGGGCAGGCAGCGGCGGTGCGCCTGGTGGAGGAACCTGAGTTGGTTGCGGTCACAGAGGCCCCGGTGGGCGAAGAGACTGCAATAACCGAAGAGGCCGTTGCAGAGGCTGAGGCCCCAGTAGATGAGGCAGTTGAAGAGGCCGTTGCAGAGGCTGAGGCCCCAGT
>JASLXN010000197.1 GCA_030740315.1 Dehalococcoidia bacterium
GGCGCTGCTGGTTGTCCTAGCCGAGATAGGGGTGGGCCTCTCCCCAGTAACCAGCTGGCTTTCCGGACACGGCACCCGCCTAGGACTTATCGTGGCCCTGTGGACGGCAGCCATCTTTGCCCTTGATTGGGCGGTGCCCAAGCTGGTGAGACAAATAGTGTCCCGCGGCGCCGAGGAGCCGGATAGTGAGACCCAGAAGAGAGCGGATACCCTTACCAGGGTGCTGGTCACCGTAGGCCAGATAACCATCATATCTGTTGCCTCTTTCATGGTTCTTTCCGAACTGGGGCTGAATATCGGCCCGGTGCTGGCCGGACTGGGCGTTGCCGGGCTTGCTTTCGGCTTTGGCAGCCAGTACCTTATACGGGACCTCATAGCAGGCCTGTTCATTATCATGGAGAACCAGTACCGCGTGGGGGATGTGGCCCGGGTGGCCGGTATTGCGGGCCTTGTGGAAGACATCAACCTGAGACGTACCCTTCTGCGAGACCTAGACGGCATAGTCCATGTGGTGCCCAACGGGGAGATAAGGGTGGCCAGCAACCTCACACGTGGGTTCTCCAGGGTCAACCTGAACATAAGTGTGGCCTATGATACGGACTTGGAACATGCCATGGCCGTCATAGACCGGGTGGGGAAGGAATTGGCCCGGGACCCACAGTGGGCACCCCACATCCTCACCCCTCCCCAGTCGCTCCGGGTAGATAGCCTGGGAGACTCCGGGATTGAAATCAAGATTCTGGGGGACACCCAGCCCATCCAGCAATGGGGTATTATGGGGGAGTTGCGCAAGAGGATAAAGAAGGCCTTTGACGATGAGGGGATTGAAATTCCATGGCCGCACACCAAGGTATTTTTCGGCAACCAGCCGCCGGCCCCAACCCCCACAAACGAATAGCGGCTCCATTGCCCCAAAGGTGTGTTTTAGGATAATATGGAGGTAAGGTGTTTTAATGGCAGATGATGATATCAAGACGGCCTTTGAACGGGCCTGGGAGAAGGCCCAGCGGATAGAGTCCACCGACGATAGGGTGCAAGAGCTGCAATACGGGCCGGAAGGCGCCCGGCTGGTGGCCCGTTACCTGAAAGAGGAAGGGGTTGACCTCGTCAAAGCCCTGGAGGCCTATCCACCTGACATCCGGCAGCATGTGGAGCGAGGAGTGCAGGGCACCCTCAAAAGCAACGTCACCCTGCCCCGTTTGGAGCGTTTGCGCCACGACAGTGACCGGGCCATGGAGGGGTTGATGTGCCTCAAGCGGGACAAAAGCCGATTCGCCTCTTTTAGGGAAAAGGTAGAGTCCCTCTTCGCCTATTACCAGCGTGCCCGACAGGAGGCCTATGCTAAACTCACGCAGGAGGTTGACGGCCTGCTGCGCCAGGCCCTTCGCCAGCAAGGAGCCGACCCGCAAATGCGTATAGATGTGGAGAACCACCCGGAGTTCCGGCAGCGGTGGCAGGAGCTCTCGGCCCGCGTGGACAGGGAAGCCGAGGAGCGACTGAGTCTGCTGATGGCGGAGTTGGACGGGATTAATTAGATGGGAGAAGTATGGCAAGTGGGGAAGTGCAGTTTTCTCACCGGCCTCAGTTGAACCAGCCTGTGTTGGTTGCGGCCTGGCCCGGCATCGGCCGTGTGGCGCTGCGGGCCGCCGGCTACCTTAAAGAGCAACTGGGGGCGACCGAGTTCGCCAGGATAGATTCTATGCCCTTCTTCGACCTGGGGGGCGTTCTGGTTGAGGAGGACATCATCCAGCCACCCAGCTTCCCACAGAATGTTTTTTCCGCCTGGCAACATCCGGACGGCGGCCAAGACATCATCCTCTTCACTGCAGAAGCCCAACCCTCAAATAGCAGCTATCGGTTTGCCCACATGGTGCTGGATGTAGCCTCCGAGATGGGAGCGCAAAGTGTGTTTACCATGGCCGCTGCCCTTTTGGATGAGCTACCCGAAACCCCCCGGGTATGGGCGGCAGTAAGCCATCCCGGCCGCAGACATGATATTGAGAAGTACGGAGTTGCCCTTAAAGGTGATTTCTACATAGCCGGCATGAACGGCTTGCTGCTGGCTGTGGCCCAGGAGCGCAGCCTGGAGGCCTCATGTCTGCTGGGGGAGACGCCGCGATTTGCCTCCGAGGTGGAGAACCCAACCGCCGCCCTTGCGGTGCTTGAGGTGTTGGCGCCTCTACTGGGCCTGCCCGTAGACCTGACTGACCTGCGCAAGGAGGCCACACAGGCCCAAGTGGAATTGAAACGCCTGCTGGCGGAGAGCCGCAAAGAGTTTATAGACCGTTTTACCGTGCCCCTCTGGGAGAACAAAGACGAGGAGGAAAGAGCCTAGTGTTGAGAAACCCTGGCATGCCCGAGCTGATTGTCGTTCTGGTTATCGTGCTACTACTGTTCGGCGCCAGCCGGCTGCCCAAGTTGATGGGATCCATGGGTAAGGGCATAAAGGAGTTCCGTCGGGGGATCAGCAATTTGGAGGATGAGGAAAAGGGCCCCAAGACCCGAAGCAGGACCAAGAAAGCCTGAAATGTTGCTGCTACATGGTTGCACATACAGGCGTTAAAATGTCTCGTAGGATGAGGCCCTTCGCTTCGCTCAGGACGACAGAGGTTAAAGGTGTCGTCCTGAGCGAAGCGAAATCTCGTTGCAGCACTTACTTAATCAACCAAGTGCTGCAACGAGATGGTATTACTCCGAATAGAGACGCCAAGGCACTAACCCGTTCCCGGTCTAACTCTCTTCAGCACCCACCGCTTCGGCCCTCGGTTCTGGTGCCAAGAAACGGGCAAGCCATATCCCCAGTTCGTAGAGAATGATTACCGGAACGGCAATGAAAGTCTGGTTCACAGGGTCCATAGTAGGGGTTATGATGGCCCCCATCACAAAGGCGAACACCACCGCCAACCTCCTCCCCCTAGCAAGAGTGCGATAGCCGGCAATACCCATCTTGGCCAGAAAAAGCATCACTAAGGGTGTCTCAAA